>QKJV01000080.1 GCA_003249165.1 Desulfobulbaceae bacterium
AGTTCAATGACAAAAATACTGCGAGTTTTACAGCTCAATCTCTTTGTCCGGCGTAATTTAACCGATCTTTTCAGGCCACCTGATGTTCAACCAGCTGTATCTCCGCAACTTTTGCTGTGGTGATAATTTGTGAGACAGCACTGATACTGGATATTAAAAATAAATGACTGCTTTTCATTGAAAGTGGGGTTGATGAAATGTTGAATTGATAATTTTGATAAATTATTTACAGAAGGTGTCGGAATGAACAGATCATCCTCTGCAGTAAATGATATTTCCATTGTCCTGGCTGGGGAAGCTGGTCAGGGAATTCAAACAATTGAACAATTATTGACGAAAATTCTTAAATTTGATGGTTTTTATATCCATGCCACCAAAGAGTATATGTCACGTGTGCGTGGCGGAACAAATTCCACCAGTATCCGCGTTGCTTCAAAACCGATAGCGGCTCCATTACAGAGAATAGATCTCCTCCTCCCTCTCGATAAAAAAGTAGTTCCCCGTCTTCAGGCACGTATCTCTGAAAAGACCATGATTCTTGGAGATTCCGATGTTGTTGGTCAAATTCCTCAGATGGTTCACATTCCCTTTAAAAAAATGGCCATGGAAATTGGCAATCAAATGTATGAAAATACGATAGCTCTTGGAGTTATTCTCGGCTTACTTGAGTCTGACATTCAAGTGATGAAGAAATATCTGGCTGAACGTTTTTACACCAAAGGGGAAGATGTGGTAGCCAAGAACATTAGTGCCGCACAATATGGTTATGAAAGGGGTGTCATCCTCAAGAGAAACGAGAAAGTTTTGTTGGCAGAGATTGTGCGGCATGACAGTAGCGAGGAAATTGTCGTAAACGGTACTGAGGCGATCGCACTGGGAGCAGTTGCGGGGGGATGCAAATGTATCATCTCATATCCTATGACCCCAGGGACAGGAGTAATCACTTTTATGGCCAAGCATCAAGGTGATTTCGATCTGTTGGTAGAGCAGGCAGAAGATGAAATCTGCGCCATAAATATGGCATTAGGGGCTTGGTATGCCGGCACGAGAGCTATGGTAACAACTTCTGGAGGAGGGTTTGCTCTCATGGCGGAAGGAGTCAGCCTGGCCGGGATGTTGGAAATGCCTGTGGTAATTCATTTAGCCCAACGTCCAGGCCCTGCAACCGGTCTTCCTACCCGCACGGAACAGGGGGATCTCGATTTGGCACTCTATGCCGGTCATGGTGAATTCCCACGGATAATTCTTGCTCCGGACTCATTACAATCAGCCTTTTCTCTGAGCCGCCGAGCTTTTGAACTTGCCGATGAATTTCAGGTTCCGGTCATCATTCTTTCAGACCAATATCTGGTTGACACCTACTATAATACTGCGGCATTTGATCTCTTTCCTCGGAAGACAAGGCAGTATCTTGTTAAAACAGATGATGATTACCAGCGATATCGGTTTACTTCCGACGGTGTATCTCCCCGAGGGATACCCGGTAAAGGGACTGGGTTGGTTGGGGTAGATAGTGATGAGCATGATGAAGCAGGACATATAACTGAGGATTTCGCAATGCGGGTCAAGATGGTCGATAAGCGGCTTCAGAAACTTGTCAAAATTAAACGAGAATCGCCTCAAATAAAGCGTAAGGAGTCAGAGAGTGCCCAAATAATCATTGTCAGTTGGGGCTCAACCAACATGATTGTCAGGGAAGCGGTAACTAAACTTGAAATGAATGATGTGTTTCATATTCCGTTGGAGCAAGTGTATCCTTTACCCGGCAACATGGGTCAATTTCTGGAAAAAGCCCGGAAAACAATTATAATTGAAAACAACGCAACATCGCAGATGGGCCGTCTAATCCAGCGGGAAACAGGGCATCATTTTCATAGCTCTCTTCTCAAATATAATGGTCTTCCTTTTGGTATAGAGGAGTTGATCGATCATCTTCAAGCAACTTTGCGTGCGGAAGAATAAGGAAGGAAAAAATATGAATTTCGATATGGATAACAATGATATCGCTTGGTGTCCTGGTTGTGGGAATTTTGGTATTCTTAATGCGTTGAAGCAAACGTTGACTGATCTCGCTATTCAGCCTCAAGACCTTGTTTTTGTTTCCGGTATTGGTCAGGCAGCAAAAATACCACATTATCTGAAGGCAAATTTTTTCAATGGATTACATGGAAGAGCTCTTCCTCCTGCGACGGCAATCAAGGCAGTGAATCCTGATCTGAACGTGATTGTGACCAGTGGTGACGGTGATATGTATGGTGAGGGCGGGAATCATTTTATCCATGCGATCCGCCGCAATCCCGATATTACCGTGATTGTTCATAATAATATGGTCTATGGTTTAACAAAAGGCCAGGCGTCGCCTACCAGTATGTTAGGATTTGTCACTTCTCTGCAGGTTGACGGAGTTTTTGAAGAACCGTTTAATCCTTTGGCCGTTGCCGTGGCTTTGAACGCTTCTTTTGTCGCCCGTGCTTCCATACACAACCTTGATCTTACCAGGAAAATTTTTGCACAAGCCATTAGGCATAAGGGTTTTGCCTTGGTTGATACATTTACTCCATGTGTTTCCTTCAACAAACTGAATACCAGAAAATGGTATCAGGAAAACACGTATGTACTCGATGATCACTATGATGTGTACAGTAGAAATAAGGCATTTGCAAAAGCCGTTGAGACGGACCCGTGGCCGCTGGGAATAATTTATAAAAGCCCAGCTAAGCGGACTTTTACCGAAAATCTTGTGGTATACAGGAATGATCGTAGTCCCCTTGTAGAGCGGGAAACAGCATGGGAAAAACTCGCAGCAGTTATAGCCAGCAAGAAAAAATAGCAGAAAAAGATTACCAGAGGTTCAGAAGGGAAAAAAAATTTTCACCCAAGCTACCAATCTTCCATGGGTTTGCCTTTTTCAATCATGCTGTTTATTGATTCGACATTTTTTTCGCTAAGAGAAACTTGTTGATCTATAAGCTGAAAGAAGATGTCATCCCTGCCAAGCAGATATTCTGCCTTGTGTCGAATCTGTTTGCCCCACTGCAGATATTCCTTAAGTTCACGTAACAATATTTTTCTTTTTTCATGTTTTTTTAATTCCGATTCGATAACCGGCAGAAGTCTACGGATGGAAAATTCAACGAGTAAATCTCTGGGTATGCTCTGTTCACGGGCAATGGAATCTAATGCTACCAGGGAATTTCTGCTAATAACAAAAGTTTTTTGTCGGCGATCCTGCTGCTGAAATTGATAGTTCCTCGCCTCGTTTGCTATCTCGCCGAGGACAGATATATCTTCAACTAGTTGATCAAACAAAGATTTCTGTTTGATGCCAAGCTGACCTGCAATCACGGTCAGCAAATCAATCGCCTGCTTCGGCAATCTGAATGTAGCTCGAACAGACTGTCTTCCTTTAAGTTCATCAATAGACAGATCTAGCTTACTGCTCTGACCGTACAGAATAGTCTGTTTTTTTTCTTTCATGCGTTCCCTCCACAATTTT
>QKJV01000438.1 GCA_003249165.1 Desulfobulbaceae bacterium
CTGTTTCGGCGAGTTTGCGCAGATTGTTTAAGAATATTGTTTCGTCAACCCCGCATTCCTGAATACTTGCCGGAATACTGATTCGTTTAGCCAAATCTCGTACCGCTTGAATGAAGTTTTGCACATTCTCCGCCATGCTGTTCCCTCCAAGGCCGAGAAATCGGGCAGCCTTGGCGTATTTTTCATCAGCGATAAAACGACCATATTTAGGAAAGGTGGAGAATTTGGTTGGTTTTGTCGCATTGTATTCGATAATCCAGGGAAGGAGCACAGCATTAGCCCGGCCATGGGGTATGTGATACTCACCGCCCAAGGCATGGGCCATGGAGTGGTTCAGTCCCAGAAAGGCATTCGTAAAGGCCATGCCGGCAATACATGAGGCATTATGCATCTTCTCCCGTGCCGTCTTGTCAGCTCCTCCAAGCTCATAGGCACGGGGAAGATAGGTGAAAACCAGATCAAGAGCCTGCAAGGCCAGACCATCGGTAAAATCACTCGCCATGGTGGAAACATAGGCCTCCAGGGCATGGGTCAACACATCTATGCCTGTATCGGCGGTAACCGATTTCGGCACGCTCATGGCAAACTGCGGATCGATGATGGCCACGTCCGGCCGCAGGGCATAATCAGTCAGCGGGTATTTGATATTCCCGTTTTTTCGATCGGTTATGACGGAAAAAGCGGTGACCTCCGAACCGGTCCCTGAAGTAGTCGGAATGGCAACAAATTGCGCCTTTCTGCCGAGTTTCGGAAAATGAAAAGCACGTTTCCGGATATCCATGAATTTTAACTTAATCCCTTCAAACGAAGTATCCGGATGCTCGTAGAAAAGCCACATTCCCTTGGCGGCATCAATGGGAGAACCGCCACCGAGGGCAATGATGACATCCGGCTTAAAATCCCGCATGTCCGCAACGCCACGCATTATGGTTTCTACATCCGGGTCCGGCTCCACGTTGGAGTAAATCTTGGAATGACAGTATTGCTTCCTTTTTCGCAGGTAATAAAGAAGTTTATCGACATAACCCAGCTTTACCATATTTGGGTCGGTTACAATAAAGGCCCGCTCTATATTTTCCATCTTTTCCAGATACTGGATTGATCCCATTTCAAAATAGATCTTAGGCGGCACCTTGAACCACTGCATGTTGACCCTCCTGTGCGCCAGGCGTTTTTTATTGATGAGATTGACCGAGGATACGTTGGAGGTAGTCGAATTGTTGCCGTAAGAACCGCAGCCCAGAGTCAGAGAGGGAGTGTTGGTATTATATATGTCTCCGATGGCACCCTGCGATGACGGCGAGTTGGCAATAACTCTGCCGACTTTCATGGCCTCGCCATAGGCGGCGATAAGTTTTTCGTCACCCGAGTGAATAACGGCGGAATGACCGAGGCCGCCAAGGATGAGCATCTTATTTGCTATTGCAAAACCCTCTGCACTGTCTTCCACGACGTAATAGGCAAGCACAGGGGATAGCTTTTCACGGGAAAGAGGGTAGTCCGGCCCCACATCCTGCAGCCTGGCAATCAATATTTTGGTTTTCTCAGAAACTGCTACTCCGGCCTGCTTGGCAATCCAGTAAGCGCTTTTTCCCACGACATCAGGATTCACTGCCCCTTTTGCTGGATTGATCACATAAGCCGCCACCTTGTCTGTTTCCTCAGTATTAAGAAAATAGCAGCTGTTTTCAGTCATGAAACGCTCAAAGGCCTCGGATATTTCCCTGTCCACGATAACAGCCTGTTCCGAGGCACAGATCATGCCGTTATCAAAGGTCTTTGAGAGCATCAAATCAGTGCAGGCCCGTTCAAGATCGGCTGTTTTTTCAATATAACAGGGAACATTTCCCGGCCCGACACCAAGTGCCGGTTTACCTGATGAATAGGCCGACCGGACCATTCCTGCTCCCCCGGTGGCGAGGATCAACGCTACACCACGATGATTCATGAGCTGCCTGGTTGCTTCAATGGAAGGATATTCAATCCATTGGATGCAGAATTCAGGCGCCCCGGCCCTGATGGCGGCGTCTCTGAGAATGCGGGCAGACTCGGCGGATGACCTCTGAGCCGAAGGATGAAAGCCAAAAACAATAGGATTTCTCGCCTTCGCACATATCAACGCCTTAAACATGGTGGTTGAAGTCGGATTTGTTACGGGGGTTACGCCAGCGACCACACCAACCGGCTCAGCAACCTCAATATATCCCTCCATCTCATTTTCATCCACCTTGCCGACCGACTTCAAATTCTTGATTGAATGCCAGATATACTCAGTCGCAAACATATTTTTTATAATTTTATCCTCGAAAACTCCTCTTCCGGTCTCCTCATAGGCAAGCTTTGCAAGGCCCATGTGCTGTTCAAGTCCGGCCAGAGCCATGGCATGCACAATTCTGTCTATCTGCTCCTGGTCGAGTTGCATATATTTTTCAAGTGCATCGAGCGCATGTTCTACAAGTCTGTTCACCATTTCTCTGGGATCAGGCAAATTCTCTTTTTCCACTACTTTTACTGCGCTATGTTCTATTTTTTGCTCGCTCATTTTCCCATCCTTATAAGTTGTTTGGTATCGGTGCCAATGAACTTTCCAATCAAGACAGAACACTCTCACTATTAATTACAAGGTTATGGAGGCAAACGTCAGGAATCAGCTTTGACAATAAAAGAAAAGCCTATTGCCCCGAAGGCTCTTTCGGTTTAGCAACAAGAGGGAGAAAAATAGTAAAGGTCGATCCTGTGCCAAGAACACTCGTTACGGAAACCCGTCCCCCATGTCCTTCGACAATGGCCTTCACTGTTGCCAGACCGATGCCGTATCCTTCTCGTTTTTCCCCTCCTTTTCCACGATGAAAAAGATCGAAAATAAAAGGCAGCTCCTGCGGATCAATACCCATCCCCTGATCTATAATTTTTATCACCAGACCTCCCGGTGCTTCCTGAGCCACGATTGTTATGGTGCTCTTCGGCTTGGAAAATTTAATTGCATTATCAAGAAGGTTCGTAAAAACACGACGCAACCTGTTCCCATCCGCATAGATTGTCGGCAAGGCCTCTTCAATCACGAGTTCCATTCGTATATCCGCCTGCGCTGTTTTCCCCAGATAGGCGTCCTGCAACTCCATCAGCTCTTTTTCCATGGAAGTTGCGGAAAAATTAAGCTTCAGTCTTCCTGTTTCCAGTCGCGAAAATTCGAGGAAATCATCTACCAGGGTTTCGAGCTTTCCTGCTTCCTTGTTAACGATGCGCAGATATTCGTTTCTTTTGCCATCATCCATCTGATTGTATTTGTTGAGAAGACGCATACCAAGCCCGTGTATGCCCACCAGAGATGACCGCATATCATGGGCAAACATGGAAATGATATTTGCACGCTCCCTCTCCTGCACCTTCATGGAGGTAATATCCGTAATAACTGTGAAACTTCCCTGATAGCTTTTTTCAGTGTTAAAATGCGGAACCGAAGAAACCAGGGTTGCGACCTTATTACTACTTCGG
>QKJV01000213.1 GCA_003249165.1 Desulfobulbaceae bacterium
GCGTGATGTACCAGCCTGCACTGGATGATTTTAAAAAACTGGCCGATAAAGCAGGTCTTATACCTGTATGCCGGGAGATTGTTGCTGATCTGGATACGCCTTTGACGGTTTTTGCCAAAGTGGCCGGTGATGAGTCACATGCTTTTTTGCTTGAGAGCCTTGAGGGCGGAGAAAAATGGGGCCGCTATTCCTTTGTCGGGTTTGATCCGCTTGTCACACTTGAAAGCCGGGGAGAAACTGTTTTCATTCAACGGGATGGACAGACCGAGCAGCGAACCGGAGATCCTTTGGCCGAGTTGAAGAATATTCTGGAATCATTTAACGTCTGTCGGGAGAGTGATTTTCTCCCCCGTTTCTTTGGCGGCGCAGTTGGATTCCTTGGCTATGATATGGTCCGCTTCATGGAGAAACTGCCTGATATCAATCTGCCATTGGAGAATTTTCCTGACAGCTCATTTATGGTACCGCGTATCGTACTTATCTGCGACAACCTCAAACAGAAATTGACAGTAGTCAACTGTGTTCCGGTAGATACAGGCGAAAATCTTGATGAACTTTACCAGAAGGCATGCCAGCGAATTGATGGCATAATCAAACGACTGAGACGACGTCCTCTGCCTTATGACGTGGTCGACAGCGATACTGTGGGCAAGCATCATCGTTTCATCGCCAATATGACGCCCCAAGCTTTCAAGCAGATGGTTGCGCGGGCCAAAGAATATATTATGGCAGGCGATATCATCCAGGTGGTACTTTCGCAACGATTCCAAGCCAAAACCGATTTGCCCCCTTTCATGCTCTATCGGGCCTTGCGTCATATCAATCCGAGTCCCTACCTTTTTTATCTCAAGCTCGGGAATAACATCCAGATCGGCTCATCCCCTGAAATTCTGGTTCGCCTCGAGGAGGGCAAGGTCGAGGTTCGGCCAATTGCCGGCACCAGGCCCCGTGGTAAGACAAGAGAAGAGGATCTTGCCCTGGAAAAGGAACTTCTGGCAGATCCAAAGGAACGGGCCGAGCATCTCATGCTTGTCGATCTCGGCCGGAACGATGTCGGTCGCGTCGCGGAATATGGTACAGTTGAAACCCATGACCTGTTGGTTATCGAACGCTACAGCCATGTAATGCATATCGTAAGCGGCGTGCGGGGACAACTGGCAGCGGGTAAGGATCAATTCGACGTACTGCGGGCTTGCTTCCCGGCTGGTACAGTGTCAGGGGCGCCCAAAATCAGGGCCATGGAAATTATCGAAGAACTGGAGCCGGAAAGACGGGGCCCGTATGCCGGTGCTGTCGGCTATTTCGGTTTTTCGGGGAATATGGATTTCTGCATTACCATTAGAACGTTTGTTATGCAGGATGATAATCTGTGGGTTCAGGCCGGAGCCGGTATTGTTGCTGATTCGAATCCGGAAATGGAGTATCAGGAAACGCTTAACAAATCCCAGGGATTACGGCGTGCAGTTGAGCTGGCCGAAAAAGGATTTTAATTGATATGATAGTAATTATAGACAATTACGACTCGTTTACCTATAACATCGTGCAGACTATTGGCGGCTTTGGGGAAGAGCTTGTCGTTTTCCGCAATGATAAAATTGACATTGACGGTATTGAAAAGATAAAACCCGACCGCCTGTTGATTTCTCCAGGGCCCTGTGATCCTCCTCAAGCTGGTATTTCTATTGCCGCCATCCGTCATTTTGCCGGTAAGATCCCGGTACTGGGAGTATGTCTGGGCCACCAGGCCATAGGCGAGGCCTTCGGCGGTTCTACTGTCCGTGCCTCCCGTCTCATGCATGGGAAGACAAGCCCGATTCACCATGATGGCAAGGGCGTCTTTACCGGCCTGCCAAATCCGTTTGATGCCATGCGTTATCATTCTCTGGTGGTTGCTGACGCGGATCTTGCCGACTGCCTGCTCGTGACCGCTCGTACCGATCAGGGCGAACTCATGGGTGTTCGGCATAAAACACTGCTGGTCGAAGGGGTCCAGTTCCATCCGGAATCAATTATGACTCCGGATGGAGTACAGCTTTTACGCAATTTTGTCAGCCCTGATTATGAGAAGATGTGCAGGGGTTGATTTTTTTTGATTTGATAATTTGCAGGCTTGTCGAGCAGGTAAGTGTTCTGCAATCTGTTGACTGTAGAAACTGGGGGAAATTATGATCAGAGAAGCCATTGGCAGGGTTGTGGCTGGAAACGATCTTTCTGAAAAGGAAATGATCGAGGTGATGAACGAGATCATGGGGGGAGAGGCCACCCCGGCCCAGATCGGTTCTTTTATTACCGCACTGCGGATGAAGGGTGAAACCATTGATGAAATCGCCGGGGCAGCGAGGGTAATGCGCGACAAAGCGACGCCTGTGGACGCAGCAGACGAGGGGGAGACCTTGGTTGATATTGTAGGCACGGGAGGCGATGCTTCCGGAACCTTCAATGTTTCCACAACCTCATCATTCGTTTTGGCCGCTGCAGGAGTTCCAGTAGCGAAACATGGCAACAGGTCCGTTTCAAGCCATTGCGGCAGTGCGGATGTGCTCGAAGCCCTTGGTGTTGATCTGAATCTCAGTGCGGGAAAAATAGGATATTGCGTTCGGACGGTGGGAATCGGTTTCATGTTTGCTCCCATGCTACACGGTGCGATGAAATATGCTATCGGCCCACGGCGGGAAATCGGTATCAGAACGGTTTTCAATGTTCTGGGACCTCTGACCAACCCCGCTAAAGCTAATGTCTATGTGCTTGGAGTTTATACCTCGGATCTCGTGGAAAAAATAGCCCACGTTCTCAAGAGGTTTGATGTGAAACGTGCCCTTGTTGTCTGTGGAGAGGGAAACATCGACGAAATCACCATAACCGGGAGGACGGATGTTGCCGAACTCATTGATGGCAACGTGAAGAGCTATACCATAACACCGGAAGAGCTTGGTTTGACTCGTGCTACCCTGGCGGATATTAAAGGCGGACAGACTGCCGCCATCTCTGCAGAACAACTTCGCGCAGTTCTTCGCGCAGAACCTGGTCCCTGTCTGGATATGGTTTTGATGAACAGCGCAGCGGGGCTTATGGCCGCGGGCCTTGTGCCTGACCTGGCCAGCGGTGTTGCGTTGGCACGTGAAACAATTGCGTCTGGAGCCGCCATGGCGAAGCTGGAGGCATTGGTTGCGTTCTGCCGTGAAACAGGAGGGAAAGGTGATTCTTGATACAATCGTCGAGCAGAAACGCCTTGAGGTGCGAGAACTTCTTGCTCGTGGTATTTGCGAACCGCAACAGGAAATTCCCCCGCCCCGGGGATTTAAGCGGGCGCTGGTTGATTTCCCAGGAGTCGCGCTGATTGCCGAGGCAAAAAAGGCGTCTCCTTCCAAAGGTGTTATTTGTGCTGATTTCAATCCTGTGGGTATCGCCCGGCAATATGAGGCGGGCGGTGCCCAGGCTATGTCGGTGTTGACCGATGAAAAATTTTTCCAGGGAAGCCTTTCATTTAT
>QKJV01000336.1 GCA_003249165.1 Desulfobulbaceae bacterium
GAAATAGAAAAAAAATTAGATTCCTCGAAAGAAAACCATAATACCGCAGACATAACCACCCAACGTCACATTAAAACGCTTGGAAAATTCAAACAAAAAGACTTGGCCTTGGAAATAAATGAATTACTGGTTGAGATCGAGGAGCTTGATCTAACGGCTCTGAAAGAAGCAAGGAGGCTTTTGCGCCTATTAAAAAAAGATGTAGAAGAAGATCTAAAAAAGAGACCCGCAGCCAACGGAGAGGACTAAATGCCGGATTATACTATTTCCGTTTAACACTGACGGAATTGTTTAACAATAGAGGAACCATGATTTTTACATATATCAATCGCCATACTTACCTTGTAGCCTGGTGTCAGTTTTCTAACTTATAGTCTGTAAAGGATGCTTCTATGCAAGATCTTTCATCTGCTCAAAATGGTTTCGCCAATTATGAAAAATATGCAGCCCTCACACGTTCAAGAGACTGGGAAGGAATCTTTAAAATAAATGGACTTAAAATTGATTCTTTTGGAACCAAAAAAGAATTGAAAGTTCTTCCAGATTACCTTGAAGATGATGAGGTAGTTTTTGCGCTCGCATCGGGGATAATGAGCCAAACTAAAACGTCTAATGCTTTTGATTGGGGGACTAACACTTGGCTGGTGGCTTTGACTAATGAGAGATTCTTGTTCTTAGATCATGCCATGTTGACAAAATCTGTTGATACACAAAGTGTACTCCATGATGCTGTTCAAGCAGTGTCAGCATCGCAAGGCTTGGTGTTGGGTAAGATTCAAGTTGATTTGGGCGCAAGGGTAATCGTAATAGACAACTGCCAGAAAGCAACGGTAAAGGTAGTTGCCGATTTAGCGAATAAATGGCTCAGAGAGCTCAAAAAAAATAGTAAAATTCATGTAAAGGGCATATCAAGTGAGGGGCTTGAACAATTGCAAGAGTGGGTTAATCTCGCCCAAGTACAAATCAAAAATCAGGAAAAGATTATTTCTCTTCTTGAACAGATTAGAGATAAAAATGAATCATAATATGGATTAGAAACCTTCTGGAGCTTGACCTCACAGCACTGAAAGAGGCAAGGCGGATGCTGCGCTTATTGAAAAAGGATGTATAAGACGATTTAAAAAAGAGACCCACAGCCAACGGGGAATAACACTTGCCGCATCATACTCTTTCCGTTTAGCACAGACGGAATAGTTTAACAGCAAAGGAAAACAAACATGGCCTGGATAGAGACATTAACAAAAGAGGCTTTTCATGCAGCGATCAGGGAAGCAATGAAGCCGCAAATAGATCAAATATCGGAACGCTTATATTTTTTCGAACAAAGACTATCCCGATTAGAAGGCGTTGTTGAAGGCAGCACCAAGGCAAATGAAGCAAACATCCGTGCTTATGAAGCTACTATGCGAGGCCTGTTTTTTGAATTCAAAGCCGATTTTCTTCAACGTCAACTTGATCAAAAAACCGGAACAAATTAAATGCAGGATCATGCCATTCACGCATCCGGAGGAGTATTATGAAAAAATTGGCACCCATATTGGCAACAACATTGATATTGTTTTTCTCAACCTGCTACGCAGCCGACTTCATTCATCCCCTTGATTTCGGCGGGACATCCGAAGAAAAAGAGGCTGTGGTCTCTTTTATCATCGAGCAGACCAAAGCATCATGTGACAGCATCGGCATAAACGACCCGGCCACCATCAAAATGATGGAAAAACAAAACCTTGCCGCGTTCAAAACGCTGACCACCGCAAAGAACAGGGAAATACTCGATATTGTGATAAATCAATGCAAAACCATTGGTATTCGCGATTATAGCACCATACAGATGATGTATAATCAGCAGTTACAAGCATCAAAAGAAGAACTCGATTGGTGAATACCTTGGAGGGTAAGCCCACGCCGCTTTAGCTCTTCTATAGCAACGAGATTCCCAACGCCTGCCAGCGTTTTCAGATCAGAATCCCGGAGCTGTTTAAACTGCGCCCTGGCGGCGTGCTTGCCATCCTGGTCCTCGTGTTCCGGCTCCCAGCCATCGGCCCATTTATTTTTCAGGGTCTTGTCCAGGTACGCCCTGAATTGCAGACTCCCGCCCCGGACATTGCCTGCGGCATAGGCCACGGCCTGCTTAACCTCATCAGCCTGGTAATCCACCATGGCCTTATTCACAAACGTCACCACCATGGGGCTTTGGTGCTTTTCAGGGATGATATTTAAAATTTCATTGTAAGAACACGACGGCGGCGGCAAAACCTGATCCGTCTCCTGCTCCACCTTGGCAGCTGCCACCGGCGCATTAGCCGTTGTTTCATTCAGTGTTTGCTCGTTTAAGGCATTGTTTACTTCAGTATTTATTATAGTGGCGGTTTCCCGCATCGCGGAAACCTGAATACAGTTATCCTGCATGCAGGTTTCTTTAAAAAAGGCATTAGCATCTGCCCGGGAAGTCTGCCGGTCACAAATCAGATATTCCGTCCCGCTGATTTTCCCGTTTTCCCGGGTCACAAATCGGTGAATATAATTTTGATCTTCCAGTTCTTTGATTGCGGCACGGACGGCATAATGGCCCTCCTTGTTTGTGTTAACCAAGTATTGGACGTTCAGCTTCCAAGAATCCGGCTTGGATAACAATTGCGCAAGGATGCCTTTGGACTTGGCACTCAAATCCGGGTTATTGAAAATTTCATTGTGTATTTGGGTGTAATTGCCGTTGAATTCAGATCTGCTGATCATGTCGGGCCTCCTGAGAGTTGTGATTCAGCCCTTTTCATCCTGTCAAAAACAAAAAGGGCAACATAGGGGTTGACAGACCGGTCTCAGGAAACCGGCAGCCCGAAGGCTCCCCCATGCTGCCCGGTAAGGACGCATGGAACAAAAAAAGCGCTCACATAAAATGCAGACGCCTCTTTGCGTCCTGAGTTTCCGGCTGTCAAACCGGCATCCCTGATTTTGCAGGGAATGATTTATGTTATCCGGATACTTGGGAAAGTGTCAAGGGTTTATTTTCCTGGGAAACAACTTGACACTATCCGAATAATCTGGAATCCTATACACGATTGACCGCCACAGTTAATCACACATAGTTCCTTCACTAACCCCGCAAGGAGGTCAGGATGAAGGAAAATCTAAATAAAGCCCGTGTCGTTAAAGATAACATCGGGTTTTTTGCGTCCACGCACACACCAGCAATACACCACACCCATTCAAACAATCCCGGGAAAGTTTCTTCCTATCCGGCCCACTATGCTCCGCCAGGGACACCTCAGTTTGTTTTTTTCAACTCAGCAAGCAATCCATCTTTATCCATGTGACGCCCACCCGGACGGTATGGGCGTGGCAAAATAAATGATGTAACTGGAGCCTAAGAATAATGGAACCCAAAAAAACGCTGCTTGACACAAAAGCAATTGAAGCAAGATTACTTGAGAAGTACCCTTTTGGTATTATCCCGAGGATTGAAATTGCCAAGGCAACTGG
>QKJV01000407.1 GCA_003249165.1 Desulfobulbaceae bacterium
AGCGCCGGCCATGCCGCTGGGCTAGGACACGGATTTCCTCAAGCACACGTTCCGGCGATTTGACGCGGAGGTGGGGCACGACCCGGTCGCCCGCGAAGCGACCCATCTGCCGCCAAAGCACGCAAAAATCGCAGTCCCCAAGGCAGCCGCGGCCCAACTCGATGGCGGCCAGGCAAGGATGGTTGCGGCTGCGCGCCCCGTAACGGTCCATGGGCAGCAGGTCGAAGGCAGGCAGTATGTGCAGCAATGATGTCCGGGTTATAAACGTTAAAAATATTGTCGATGGACTGCAGCATGTTCGCCTGGCCGCCGAAAACCGATGCTCCCTCAGTAAAAGAACTGGTCGAGGCGGATATTGGCTCTTTGTAATGCCGAGTCAATGTGCTCCTGTGATAGGCGCAGCATCCCTGGGAGCCATGGCTGTGCGGCAGACATCCATGAATGCCCAGAGCCGCATACATGGCGCCGATGGGCTGGCAGGTCTTGGCCGGATTTATCGTCAAGGCGCTGCGCTCTTTGATTTCTTTTGGTGTATGTCGTAATAGCATTTTTATGCCCTCTTTATTTAAAAATTATTCCCAGCCGTAGGTAGCAGAAAGTTGGGGATTTTCCTGCCAGGGCGCTTTCATGTAACTCCAGACTTTGCTGCTTACCAAGCGGTCAATTTCATTATAGAAATTGATTGCCCCCTTGAAACCGGCATATGGACCACCGGAGTCATAGCTGTGCAACTGTTTCATCGGAATACCGAGTTTCTGGATGGAAAATTTCTCCTTGATACCTGCGCAGAAAATATCCGGTTTAATCAGTTCAACCAGTTTTTCTGCCTCGTACTGGTTGAGGTCGTCAATGATCAGAGTCCCTTTATCCATGTCGGGGATCATCCCGTCATAATGTTTAAACTTGTAGCCTTTTTCTTCAAGGATCTTCAACTCTTCCGGAGTTTTGCGTGGGTTGTAGCGTGTCTCGTCAGCTTCCACGACGATCTCCTCAATGTTGCGGCTGTCCGCGTCGACCTTCAGGTTAGGAATGACCTGGCGGCCTTCGTAGTCATCGCGGTGGGCAAACTCATAACCGGCTGAAATTGTTTTCATCCCCATTTCAGCAAACAGCTCCTGATAATGATGGGCTCGTGAGCCGCCGACAAACAGCATGGCGGTTTTGCCTTCAGTACGGGGCAGAACTTCTTTCCTGGCGGCCTCAACCGCCGGCATTTCTTCAGCAATGACTTCTTCAACACGGTCAATAAGTTCTTGGTCTCCGAAATATGCGGCAATTTTGCGCAGCGACTTGGCTGTGGCATTGGCACTTATAAAATTTACCTTGACCCAGGGAATGCCGTATTTCGTCTCCAGCATATCAGCCACATAGTTGATGGACCGGTGGCACATGACGCAGTTCAGATCCGCAGTGTGAGCCGAGGCGAACTGGTCGTAGGTCGAGTTCCCGGAAAAAGTGGCGATATTGGTGATGCCGCATTTTTTCAAAATACGGTCAATCTCAAACCCATCGCCGCCGATATTGTACTCGCCGAGCAGATTGATTTTATATTTGCCGGGTTTCACTTCGTCGTTTTCACCGACGATATGGCGGAATACCTGGTTATTTGCAATATGGTGACCCGCCGACTGGCTGACACCCTTGTACCCTTCACAGCTGAAAGCATACACATTGCAATCACCCAGTTTTTCCTTCATTTTTTTCGTAACGGTATGAATATCATCACCAATAAGGCCTACAGGGCAGGTAGCGAATACCGCGATCGATTTCGGGTGGAACAGGTCGTACGCCTCCTGGATTGCTTTTTCCAGCTTTTTTTCACCACCGAAAATGATGTCCGAGTCCTGCATGTCAGTCGAGAAGGCGTAGGTCATGTAATTTTCACCTTCCGGTCCTGGATCGGTTTGATTCCGGCGCGTTAGCCAGGCGTAAAAGCTGCAGCCGATTGGACCATGCACCAGGTTGACAATATCCCGGGTCGGTCCCATGATAACGCCCTTACAACCTGCATAGGTACAGCCACGCATGGTGATAATGCCGGGAGTTGTCCTGACATTCGCCGAAATAGGAGGAGTATCGTTCTCCAGCGCTTCATTTATTAAAATTTGTTTGGCGCGTTTACGGGCTACTTTTGGTGGGTATTTGGCAAGAAGCTCTTTTTTGACTTCAACCGCATTCCAACGCACCGGTTTTTTCTTTTTTTGTGGCATTGTTGACATAACATTTACTCCTTATAACGTGCTTAGACGATAGATTTAAGGCCCGTTTCGCCTGTCCGCACTCGAACGGCATCGGCTATTGGTAATACAAAAATTTTACCGTCGCCAGGTTTGCCTGTCTGATTGGTTTCGATAATCGCCTGGACAACGTCCTCGACGAGTTCGTCTTTTATCACCACCGTTACCATGCGTTTTGCATAGAGTTTTCCTTTTTCGCCAAGTAATGTGGCAGCTTCCTCATAACCTTGCTGAGCTCCTTTGAGGACCTGCGGATTGGCAAAGCCCTTGCCCCGGCCATGGGCCTCATGGGCAAAGAACGCGTCGATGCCGATATCGGTCAAGGCCTGCTTGGTCTGATTCATCATGTTAATTCGCACGATGGCGATGACTTCTTTCATGCTTTGCCCTCCTCGGGTGGAGCGCCATTTTCCTTGACGCCGGAGCTGATCGTGTAGGATTCTTCCACATCACTGACAAAGATCTTTCCATCACCGAATGCTCCTTTGGTGCCAGAGCGGGCATTTTCCATAATTGTCTGGATAACAAAATCCTTTTCTTCCGGTTTCACGACGCTCATCAGCATCATTTTGGGTATTTCGTCGTAAGTAACTTCTCCGATTTTGATACCACGCTGCTTGCCACGTCCTGCGACGGAATATTTGGTAACGGCCGGAAAACCGGCATCCATAAGGGCAGCAAGGATTTTATCTGCTTTTTCCGGCCTGACGATTGCTCTAATCATTGTTAACATAATGTTGTTTCTCCAGTATTGGGGATGATGGGCGTTCCGTCTTATGAACGTCACGAATTTTCATAATAGTTGTTATTTCTTGTTACGGATTTCAGTTCATCAGGCCATCAGTCCGTAGTCCATAAGCAATTTTTCCAGCTCTTCAATTTCGAGCGGAGTCGGGATCACGAACATCTTGTTTTCGTCGATGGCTTTCGCAAGGCCGCGGTATTCATCTGCCTGTTTGCAGTCGTTTTTCCACTCAATTACTGTCTGTCGATTAATTTCGGCGCGCTGTACATCATTGTCACGCGGGACAAAATAGATCATCTGGGTTCCGAGTTTTTTCGCAAACTCCTCGATCATTTCCTTTTCATTATCAACATTACGGGAGTTGCAGATCAGGCCACCCAGTCGGACAGATCCGGTCTTGGCAAATTTCATAATACCCTTGCTGATGTTATTTGCGGCGTACATTGCCATCATTTCACCGGAGCAGACGATATAGATTTCTTCAGCTTTCCC
>QKJV01000027.1 GCA_003249165.1 Desulfobulbaceae bacterium
GCAAATCGGCATAAATATGAATCTTGCTCCAGTGCTTGATGTTTGTCCTGAAGGAGAAGGCTTCTTCATGGAAAAACGCTCTTTGGGCGATAATCCACAGGTTGTCAGCAGTCTGGCGTGCGAGGTCATCAATACCTTTCAGTCCGGAGGGGTAGCTGCCTGCGGTAAACATTTTCCGGGCCTGGGAGCAGCCAAGCTTGATCCCCATATGCAGTTGCCTCTTGTCACGCGGTCAATGGAGCAGATGAGAAAAATCGATCTCTTTCCTTTTCAGCGGGCTATAGCTGCAGGGATAGCGGCTATTATGACTTCTCATACTCTTTATAAAGATTGGGATGCTCACACCCCTGCCACTTTATCTAAACGCATCCTCACGGACTTGCTGCGGACCGAAATGGGATTTACAGGTTTACTTATCACCGATGATCTCGAAATGGGAGCAATTGAAAACGAAAGAACAGTTCCAACAGCTGCCTTAATGGCATTTTCCGCTGGTGCCGATGTGATTCTGATCTGCCACCAACATGATAAGGTCCGTCTCACATACGATCTGATGAGAACAGCTTTTTCAGCAGAACAGATACCGACGCAGCGTTTAGACGAGTCACTTGCAAGAGTTGATGCTGTTCAACGCCGGTTTACCTGAAAGGCGGAAAAAAACAGTGCAATGAACAGGAATGGTGGAGCTAAAAAAAAATAATATGATATTATAGAGATACTTGATGTGTCCACATCCGGCTCATTGAGTCGGAGGGATGTTCCATTGTCGCACTTCTGATGAAGCGACAGAATTTTTTATGGAGGATTTTTATGGAACTTAAGGTTGAAGGCCGTAATCTTGATGTAAGAAAATCTTGGCAGGATAGAATTGATGAGGAAAAGGCGCGGCTGATGCGCCATCATCCGGGGCTGATTCTCAACCTTCGTGTAACAATTGAGGAGACGACTTCGCATAAGCAGGGCGGCTATGAAGTCCGGCTTGTCACAGGTGTCCCCAATGATACGGTGGTCGTCAAGAGAAAAGGAGATTCGGTGGCACCTTTGCTTGTTGAGGCTTTTGACACATTAGGTCTACAGCTTAAAGAGCTGCAGCGGAAAAGAAGACAGACCGGAAAGGTTGTGGAACCATTTAGTGAAACAGATACCCTTTAAGGCATAATCAGGTAGCGATCACCCTTTATACATCTGGTTTTGTTACCGCAAATGGCGGAAGAGCTATACATTTTAATTTAATAAAAACGCCCTGAATGGTCTTGCCGATCACCAATTTTTCCCGGGCGACTCGTTTTCCGGGGTATCACGGAAAGCGGGGGAGGTCCTCAGTAAATTTGGGTCCGGAAACCGATTGCTAATTCGATAAAATGCTTAAAAACAGGGGTTTATTTTCAAATAAACCCCTGTTTTTATTACTATGGAAAAACAATGACACAACTGCAGGAAAATATATTCGAAAAAATCGCCGCAAGAAAAAAAGAACTTGCGGGAAAAGCCCTTATTCTTTGTCATCACTATCAGCATGAAGATGTATTCCAGTTTGCCGACTTAACGGGAGATTCACTCAAACTTGCCCGTGAAGCCGCGGAATCCGGCAAATATCCTTATATCATTTTTTGCGGCGTTCATTTCATGGCTGAATCGGCCGATATCCTCACAGATGATGATCAGGCGGTTATTTTGCCTGATCTCAATGCCGGGTGTCCTATGGCGGATATGGCCACAGTTGAACAGGTGGCCTCCGCCTGGGAAGAATTGGAGCAAGCATGTCCCGGGCAGAAAATAATCCCGGTCACATATGTTAACTCCTCCGCCGCAATCAAAGCCTTTGTAGGAAAGAGAGGTGGTTCAGTCTGTACCTCCTCAAACGCCGAAAGAGTTCTATCCTGGGCTTTAGAAAGGGGCGACAAGGTTTTCTTTTTTCCGGATGAACATCTGGGAAGAAATTCCAGCAAAGCGCTGGGAATAACAGAAGATCAGATCGTGCTCTGGAAACGAGATGAAAAACGCGGCGGAAACGGGGTTGAAAAATTAGCGCGGGCCAAAACAATATTGTGGAACGGATACTGCCACGTGCATCAGGAATTTATGGTGGAGCAAATAACTCATTGGCGACAACGAATTCCCGGCATTCGTATTATCATTCACCCGGAAAGCCCTTGGGAGGTGGTACGCCTGGCTGATCAGTACGGTTCGACTGAAGGAATTATTGCGGCGGTTCAGGCATCGGAACCCGGATCATCCTGGGCAATCGGGACCGAAGTCAACCTGGTAAAACGTCTGCAAAAACAACATCCGGACAAGAACATTTATCTTCTTGCACCAACTCCATGTACCTGTACTACAATGAGTTGTATTACGCCGGCCAACCTGTTATGGGTTCTTGACAATCTCGCTGAAGGCAAAATTGTAAATCAGATAAAGGTTGACGCCCAGACCGCTTCAGGAGCAAAACTGGCTTTGGACCGGATGCTTGAAATCTAACAGACTACCGACAAAAAAATTTTCTCCCGTTTACCTTTAACATAACGAATAACTCAATGCAAAAGAGGGCAAATACCTCTCCGGTCTTTCCCTTTAAGGAGATGCAATAATGTGCGGCATAGTTGGCTATATCGGACAACGTCGTGTTGTGCCTATTTTACTGGAGGGGTTAAAGAGGCTCGAATACAGAGGGTATGACTCTGCGGGTCTTGTTTATCTTCAGGACGGCAAACTGCACAAATATCGCTGTGAGGGAAAACTGGCCAATCTTGAAGAGGTTATGGACAAAGTTTTCACGGACAGCACCATAGGTCTCGGTCACACCCGCTGGGCAACCCACGGTCCGCCTTCCGAAGTCAATGCCCACCCCCACAGTGACTGCAGTGGGGAACTGGTTGTTGTGCATAACGGTATCATTGAAAATTTCCAGACCCTACGGGAAAAACTTATCTCGGAGGGACATGTTTTCACCTCTCAGACGGATACGGAAGTTCTTGCCCATCTGATTGAGCAGAATTTACAGGGAGATCTCGAAACAGCGGTCAGAACCGCGCTTGAACAGATTGAAGGCTCTTTTGCACTTGGGGTCATGTGGTTGAAACAACCGGATCGACTCATCGCCGCCCGCTATCAGAGCCCGCTTGTCCTCGGCGTTCATGAGGGAGGCTCCTTCATGGCGTCGGATATTCCGGCACTTTTGCCTTATACACACGATGTTATTTTCCTCGATGATGGAGAAATGGCCGTGTTGCAGGCAGACAGCCTTCATATATCTCGGCTGGCCGACGGGCAACCGGTAGAAAAATCAACACAGCATATAGACTGGAATGCAGGAATGGCTGAAAAATCTGGATACAAGCATTTCATGCTCAAAGAAATCCATGAACAGCCCCAGGCCATTTTAAATACATTCCGTGGTCGGATAGATGCCGAAACAGGGGAGGTGCGACTGCCTGAAATAGGGCTGAGCAACGAGGAACTCCGGTCAATCCGG
>QKJV01000196.1 GCA_003249165.1 Desulfobulbaceae bacterium
GTGAACTTGCCCAGATTGGCCGTGAGCAGCTTCTTGATGCAGTAACTCATTCCCATCGGGATCTGTCGAGTCGGGCGGTCACTTCGTCTGAACCTGCTGTTTGTGAGGAGATCATTTTCCAGATCGTCAACGCGGCAGCCGAACTGGATCAGCAGTCATTAACAAGAAATTTGGATGAGCTTTTTGCAAGCTTCAGCCCCGATATTATTGTCTATCGTATCATTCCTGAGCTGATGCAGGAAACTGGCGATGCCTGGGTGGCGGGCAAGATTTCGGTTGCCGGGGAACACATGGTGAGTAATGTGGTTGAGCACAGACTGCGGAATCTCCTTGAGGCGGGCAGGAGGGCAGGAGTAAGCGTAAGTGGAGTGAAGTCTCCTGTCATATGCGCCTGCTTTCCCGACGAAGAACACAGGATAGGTGTCTTGAGTGTTGCTTATTTTCTCGTCCGGCAAGGTTATCCGGTGCTTTATCTCGGGGCATCCATCCCTTTTGGGGCTCTGGAAAATTCTATACGCCAGCTTCACATCCAAAGTGTATGGTTGTCTGTAACCAGAGAAGAAACACTGTTATCTCACCGGCAGCAATTCATTGAACTGCTTGTTCGCAATCATCAGGTGAGATTCACTCTTGGCGGTCAGGCTGTGAGGGCTGCGGATGATGAACTCACAAAGGCCGGATGTCTTTTCTGCCTCTATCCATGCAGAATATCAGACATTCAGCTTGCAAACATATAATTGAATACGACCTTCAAATTTTAGGCAAATTCATTAATTGATCAATTTTTAATAATGATTATTTTAATGATTAAAACCTGAAATCTATTTTTTTAAGAGGTAGCATATGAACGTATATGAATATTGCGATGTAGTTGTCGCTGAACTCTCTAACTGGAGAAAAAAACTTACCGAGCTTGACCATAGAATTGCTGCCCTCTCTGGGGAATCAGAAATAAAAAGGGATGCCGAGAGGGAGGAACTCCATATGATGCTCGCTGAGATGGAAGACAGGATTTATCATGTGGAGCATGCCTGTCCTACATCATTGAAACCTGCTTCCAAAGGGGAAAGGGTTGGGCCGGTGCTGATAAATTATGAAGCTGCGATTCGACAAAAATCGCATTCCGATCATAAAAAATGAAATTCGATCATACAAGATGTGAGAGAAGGAGCAGGAGTAGACTGCTCCTTTTTTTATTCATCGGTGCAAATATGGAGTTTCACTCACAGCCTCCTGCCGGAAGTTTTTCAATTGTCACTGCATAATTGCTTTGCCCCTCCTGCCTGTATGTTATTTGGACCCGATTATTTCTTTCAATATGTGTCAGAGATGAGTAGCCTTTCAGTTCTGTCTGTTCATCAACTGACAGGGTGAGCAGATTCCCTCTGAAGGGTTTGACAATTAATGTCCCTGTTTCCAGAAAAATTTTCCGGACCTTACCTCTGACAACCAGATCCGCTTCGCTTATACCCGCTTGACTATCGTGTTTTTCGATTCCTGCACATCCTGCAATAAACAGGGCAAGAATAAGAAGCAATATGCTCAGGCGGATTTTGGAGTAATTGATACGAATGCAAGCCATGAGATTCTCCTGTTTTAAGTATTTCTGTCTGAAGGGAAAGGCTAAAAGAACGAGAACTCAGTTCAAGAGGGTAAGAGCTTTTTACCAAGGATACCACTCTGTGTCAAATGGATCAAATAACCGTAAGAGTTAATCTGCATTATCGTCTTGTGAATGATTTATGCAGATTATGGAGACTGGTAGATGTGATGCATATCTCAAGGATATTCGACATTTTGTTGTTGGCGGTCGACAATAGTGTCGAGCTGAGAAGTTAAAAAGCGCGCCTATGCCGGGCTAATCCCCTTACAGCAGCAGATGATATGATATAAAATTTAGTTATTTCAGCGCGTTATTTATTTTTTTTTGTTTTGGCACGTTTGTTGATTTAGAAAATAATCAAAGAGCGCATCAATTATCGTATCAAGATCTTAAATAAAAGGAGGATCGACATGAAAAAAGTTCTGGCAGCATTAGCATTGGTGGCAACAATTGGCGTATTTGGTATTCAACAGGCTGACGCCCAGCGTGGAGCGACGGGTTGGGGCGGCGGCCCTGGGAGCGGTAATTGCTGGAGAGCTAACCAGGCACAAAATACGCAGATAATGGATGAAGAAACCCAAAAGACGTACAATGCTTTTATGGATGCAACGGTTGATCTGCGCCGTGAAATGTTCAGCAGGCAGGAAGTGATGCGTTCTCTGAACTCTGTCCCGAATCCCGACACTGCAAAAATCGATGCGGTTGCCAAGGAAATGTTTGACATCCGGACAAAAATGCAGGCAAAAGCCAAGGAAGTCGGATGGGAAGGCGGTTTTGGTGGTCCGGGGTATGGAGGTGGGGGATTCGGCCGTGGATATGGAATGGGCTACGGTATGGGACCCGGCATGGGGTATGGCCGCGGTGGTAATCTGCCCTGCCCGAACTGGAATTAAATAAAGAATTTTTCCCAACCTCTCTTGTTTCTCTCCTCACCCTTAAGCCCCTGTCTTTCAGACAGGGGCTTTTTTATGTGCGAGTATTTTTTTACGGTCATTGCCAAGCAAGAATCAGATAAACCCCCTGAAAAGATACACTGTCAGCACCAGCCCAAGGATTCCCAGAGCAGCATTTGACAGAACTCCGATATAACGGTTATAACCAGCGGGTATTTCTTCCAGGTTAAGCGAGTGTAAAATTTTCAGATGCTGAAAGATGGAATAAATGGCCAGAAAAGAGGCGAACATGACAAAAGCCATACCGACAGAGAAAGAAAAATGGCGCTGAAATGTTTTGAGACTTTCACCTGACGTTATTTGCAGAAAAAGGCCGAAACGCTCAATTACGAAACCGAATGCCATAAGCGAGGAGCATGTTCTGTTCCATGCAAGCAGGGTACGTTCGGCGGCAAAAAGGACTCGAGGATCTTTTAAATAGGACATTTCAGCTTCTCGCATACAAAGACTCAGACTTTTGTTGCATGATCAATCATGGTAAACTAGTCTTACTTTAATTTTCCCCGTTTAGATTTTCCTGTCATGATATAGGGGGTTACCATGCCGGATTTAAAGAAAACAGCAGGTTACCGTTATCTGGATGAAACCAAGTTTACCAGAAAAAATATAAGAGAGAAAGAAAGACCTGTAATTGCACCGGCTCCTGTCTTCAAGGAATATACCGAGGCGGAGAAGATAGATTTGCCCGTTTATCCCGCGAAACCTCTGGGGGATTTCTGGGACCTGCTGCAACGCCGTCGGTCCCAGCGAAAATTTTCTGATCAGCCTTTGGGTTTCGAGGACCTCTCACTCCTGCTTTGGGCAACCCAGGGCATAACGGCCAGGGCAGGTAGCCACCTTTTGCGAACCGCTCCTTCGGCTGGGGCACTTTATCCTATAGAGACATATCTGGCGGCGGATCGAATTGAT
>QKJV01000188.1 GCA_003249165.1 Desulfobulbaceae bacterium
GCATAAACCGCCTTATGCAAAGTTGATGATTATGCAAAGTAAATCGCTAAAACCATCGGAATTCCAATGTTTTATCAGGATTTACTTCGCATAATATCAGGACTACTTAAGATGTGAAAGCCAGTCAAGCAATGGAGTATCCTTGCTCCAATCAGGAAGATTGCTATCCACCAAATCTGGGTAAGCATTCTCAATAGCCTTACGTTTCAATTCGGAATCACACTTTGCGTAAATTTCGGTTGTTTTAATATCCTCATGTCCGAGAAAGTCTCGGATATATATTAGGCTAACACCAGCCTGCAGCAGGTGCATTGCCTTGCTGTGCCGAAACATATGGGGCATCACTTTCTCCGGCACACTCGTAGATGTTTTTCTTGCTGAAACAACATATTGGGAGATGATGTATGCAATACCTTCCTTGGTGAGCTTGGTATGCTGTTTATTGATAAACAGTGGATAGTCAGTTTTCCAAGGCTTGTCAAGGGAATTTTCCCGAATATAGTGTTCCAGCAATGTCAGAGTATTTTTCATCAGTGGAACCCTACGTACCTTATTGCCTTTTCCTGTTAGAATAAGCACTGCCGGATTATCCAGTACAGCATCACGTACCCTGAGATCAGCTAATTCCTGTACCCTACATCCAGAATCATAAAGGACACTTAGCATCGTCAGATCACGTCTGCCTTTTGCCGTTGTTTTATCCGGTTGTGATAGCAAAAGCTTCATTGCCTCCGGTGATAGATGCGGTACTGATGGTTTGGATGCCTTCTTAACAGGTAAGGCAATTACCTTTTGGAAATGCAGAATTCCTGAAGGTTCCTCATACTGTGCATATCGGAAAAAGGAATGTATAGCTGCAAGCCTTTGATTTCGAGTCGCAATGCTGCATTTACGGTCCTTTTCAAGCCATTCCAGAAAATCAACAATCATTCCATGTGTCAATATACCCATATTTAACTTCTCAACAGATATGTCCCTCTGTTCCTGACAAAAATGGATCAACAGTTTAAAAGTATCACGATAGGACGCTATTGTATTACGGCTTGAATTTTTCTGCCGGGGCAGATACACAGATAGGAATTCTGTAAGGTGGGTAGCAAAATCAGTCGGTTTCATCGGTACCACCTTCCAGTCCTGGAATAATGTCTGAATACCACCTCTCTAATTTAACGGATATATCTGGGAAAACATCAGCTGTCAGCCTAAGGTAATACGCTGTCTCTTCAAAGGAATCATGCCCCATATATGTTTTAAGTACTGGAAGATAGGCTGCGAGGTCTTTTCCCTGTAAAACCCATTTCTTCAGGCAGTGGCAGGCATGTGCATGGCGAAAATCGTGTACTCTTGGTCCCTTTCCCCTCCCGCCGTGGGAAATGCCTGTTCTCCATAGGAAGCGCCTGAAATTATGGTAGATGTTCCCCACAGTCATTGGTTTTCCATTCAATCCGGGAAAGAACCAATCAGTTTCTTTTGAGAACATATTTACATTTGCAGAATAATTCCGGCATCGTTCCGTAAGCTCGTCTGACATCGGAACCAGGCGGCTATTGTCTTTCTTCGAATGGTGAATGGTCAGTATTCCTGCCTCAATATCCACATCTGCTACTTTCAGGAGCCTTGCTTCCGAGGAGCGAAGGCCACAGGAATATACCATCCGGAAGAATAATGGCATGATTAGGTGGCGGTATGGACATTCACTGACATAATGACATTGGTCTGTTTCATAAAAGAAGCGCTGCAGTTCATCTTCCGTATAGATATGGGGGACATACTGCTCTTCTGTCGGGTAATAACTCTTTGGAAGGACATATGCTCCAATACCCATGTCCTCCATATATATGGCAAACTGCCGCAGGATGGAGGATCTTGCACACTGGTTGGCTTGTGCCTCATAAGCCATCTTTGAGCACCAATCCAGCACAATTTCCTTTGTAAGCATTGTTGCCTCTGGATACTTTTCCGAGGTAAAAGTAGAAAACCGTAATAGATGCCTTGCTTCCGACTCGTATTTATAGCCAATCGCCTGCTTCAGACTAACATGGTTTTTAATATGCTCTGCAAATGGCCCTTTGAACAAGTATTCACTCATGCGCATACACCTCCGGAGCACTCAAACAGCATTCCTTCAGCTTCTTGATATCCACTTTCAGATAAACTGCTGTGGAGTCCGTCTCTGTATGACCCAGAATATCTGAGATGACAGCAAGCGGTGTGTCATGTTCGAGCATTCTTGAAGCCGCCGTATGGCGGAGCGAATGCATACCCCGGTGCTTCTTCAAAGTTGGTAGATGGGCAATCCGCATATAATCGCGGATTAACTGACTCAGATGATCACTTTCTGAAAAAGGCAGGAATGGTGCCATATGCCTCACAAAAATAATTTGAGATTCCACTTTTGGTCTGCCATATTTGAGATAATCTATGACAGCCCATCCCACTTCGGCAGGAATCGGCAGAGTGACAGTTTCCCGTGTTTTTGATTGGGTGAATATCAGTTTCTTTTCTTCCCAGTGAAAACAACCAAAAGTGAGGTTTTTGATATCCGTAACTCTAAGGCCCAGCACACAGGCAAGAAGGATCATAGCGTAGTCCCGCTTTCCCTTTGGGCTTCCTCGGTCAATGACACCTATCAGTGTATCCAACTCTTCCTTTGTCCAGACGGATGGGATGCGTGTCTGTTTACGAGCCTGAACCATCGGTGTCTTCGAAGCTAAATCTGTTTTCAGTACTTCCTGCTCTTGAAGATATTTTAAAAAGGAACGTATGGAGCAGATAACCTGTTCCACAGTTTTATAGGTATAGCTGGCCAGTGTCCGAATATAGCCGTTAATTACGGGAAGTTTGATATCATGGCAGTCACGTACTCCCTGGGAAAGAAGATAATCCATGAAACGTTCTGACTGTTTCACGTAATGATCCACAGTCACTTTGGAATAATCTCTTTGCTCACAATACTTTTTAAAATTATTGCTGATATTTATGTAATACAAATCGGCAAGCAGTTTCCGATGCTTGTAAAACCGCCTTAAAACGGTGTGGTGGAGCTGGAAATCCCCTATCATGCGAATAATGCGGAGTTCCTGTGTATCTTTCTGGGATAGTGTTTTGTCAAAATCCTTTTCAAAAATCCGATAATGGCTTTCGATAAAATCAATTCCAAGCTGCTCGGAATAATATATTTCATTCCGATCTTCGGCAAACTTTATGATTTTACTCCAGCGGTTGCGGTAAAAATTCATGGAGCCCTCTGTATAGCCAAGCCGCAGTAATTCCTGCTCCAAATCCCCCAAGAGTTCTTTTAATGGTTTCTTTAACATAAGAAACACCTCCAACTAATGATTTTTGAGCCTTCGGCTCTATCATCATTGTCGGAGATTATGCAAAGTAAATTTAAGTTAGATGCAGCATTTATAGGCAAATCCAGACTTTACTTTGCATAATTACTTTCTTTGCATAAGGACTTATCACCATTACTTAGTAATATCATGCTGAATGAACTCGATAAAGAACTTACAAAAAGGGGTCTGAAGTTCTGCCGTTATGCTGATGATGCGAATATCTACGTCAAAAGCAGGAAAGCAGCAGAGCGTGTGATGGCAAGTGTTACGAGGTTTATTGAAGGGGAGTTAAAACTCAAAGTAAATAAACAAAAGAGTGCTGTAGGTAGACCGTGGAGACTAAAATTTTTAGGGTTTACCTTCTACCACATCAAAGGTGGAGTTGGAATCAGAGTGCACCCCAAACCTGTAAAGAAACTCAAAGAAAAGTTGAAAGAAATAACAGGGAGAAGTAAGGCGAGAAGTGTTGATGAAATTATTAAAAAGTTAAAACAATCAATTACTGGCTGGGTTAATTACTTCAAGATTGCGGATATGGGAAAACTTCTGAATAAGTTGGATGAATGGCTTAGAAGAAGGATAAGGATGTGTTACTGGAAACGCTGGAAGAAAACCAAGACCAAGCATAACAATCTTGTTAAGTTAGGGATTGATAATTCTAAGGCGTGGGAGTATGCAAACACAAGAAAAGGCTATTGGAGAATATCCAACAGCCCAATTCTTTCAAGAGCGTTAACCAACGAAAGACTTAAGAAAAAAGGGTTTCCGACATTAACTGAAATGTATCTTAAAGTACGTTAATTCTTATTGAACCGCTGTATACCGAACGGTACGTACAGTGGTGTGAGAGGTCGGGAATTAAATTAATTAATTCCCTCCTACTCGATTAACAAGGTACGTTTATCTATACTTAAGCTCTGAAAATCATGCCTGATACCAATTATTGCACATCATATCATAGCAATACATACCATGATTTATCTTGTAATTTACTTAAAAATATTGTTAAGATCGCTTTAACAATGGTACTATCATAATATGGTTGAAAAACCTTGAGCTTTAGCGACTCTATGTAAAAGTGAGGGATTGTAATGAGAAAAGGACCTAATATAGTAGTTTTGATTCTTTTGATTCTTGCTGTTTTAGCAACTGTGTGTTTTTTTATCTATACCTCTGATTATTATCGGGCAGTTGCTACGGTGAAGGACATGCTTAACAGTGGCAATAATATCAAGACGGATGGCAATTTAACTATAATTTCACCAACTTCGCCATCCGACACAGCTCTTATATTTTATCCTG
>QKJV01000056.1 GCA_003249165.1 Desulfobulbaceae bacterium
CCCGGAGTCCGGGAAGCACCGATAACCGCCACACTTTTCGGAGAGAGCAAGGATTCTAACATGGGCTGTCCACCAAAGGTTTGTGAATATCAAGGAGGAAAATTCCGGGATATACTCAAATAAAAAGCACAATCCTGATTTTTACTCGCGGACCTGTATCTTTATAGTATCGCCGCCTAAATAAAATTTGTCAAACATCTGAACTTAAACTATAAATTACCATTAAAATATGCAAAAAACTATGGAAATAGTTTTAGACTGCAAAAGGTTGTTAAATGGTGAAAGGGAATTTCTCGAGTGAAGGCGGCTCCTCAGACGGAACCAACCTCCAAAATCTGTTTATGGAAGCTGGACAATTACACCAAAACAAGAATCCGCGCACAGCTGAAGAAATATATCAACTGATACGAAAAGCTGTCTCCGGCAAAATCCGTGTTCCGGGCAATCTCGGCATTCTGTACAATGAACTGCATCGATACGCGGATGCGGAAAAATGTTATGCCGAAGCTCTGCGAACTGACCCTCTTGATCCATCCCTGCACCTCAATTTAGGAGCTGTTTACGAGGCTCAAGGGGATTTAACCAGGGCAAACTCCAGCCCTCGCAGACCTCTTGCCCCCCCTTGCGCTACACAATCTTGGTGTATTTACAGTAAGCAGGGGAAAAACCGTGATGCAAAAGGCCAGAATTACCAACTGCGCAGTACCGGACGGTATACCCAAAGCCTAGAATAGAGAGAGAATTTAGCAGAGCAATGCGAATTTCGTATAGCAATAAGGTATGTTGTGGAGCCTTTTTCTTGAACACCAGCATGAAAAGAGCAATGTGATACTTTATGTTTTAAACTAAATTCTTATTTTCCAACCACTTCAACCAGCAGAAACAATATGACCTCCAACAAAGGCCCTCAGCCTCTATTTACCACACCGAAAAGACTTTTGCTCGATCTCTTCTATATTATTGTCGGCAGTTTGCTCTGTGCTGTGGCTATCAATGGCATCCTTATTCCAAATGAATTCGTCACTGGCGGTATCACAGGCCTGGCTCTGCTTATCCACAGATTTATTCCTTCAGTCAATGCCGGCTGGATTTATTGCCTCTTTAACCTTCCTTTATTTAGTCTGGCTTGGATGGCGGTTGGTCGCCGTTTCTTTTTCTACAGTATTCTAGGGGCGCTTTCTTTAACTTTTGCCATGGCTTTTGTCCATGTCCCCATAGACCTTGAAGACAAAATGCTTGACGCTCTGCTTGCAGGGCTGCTGATCGGTTCAGGAGTTGGCATTACATTACGTTCTTCCGGCTCACAGGGCGGGACCGACATTCTTTCTGTCCTGCTGCTCAAACGATTCTCGATCAGTATTGGTAACACCGTCCTGTGCGTCAATCTTATTCTGCTTGCCATGGTAATTTTTATCAACTCGCTGGAATCCGTTCTTTATACTCTTATTGTCCTTTTTGTCAGCTCCAAAGTTGTCAGTCTTGTTGTAACGGGGCTGAGTCAACGTAAGGCTGTCTTTATCATCTCGAATCACTGGGAACAGATATCAAAAGAAATTTTAAAGGACATCCACCGGGGAGTGACAATCCTTGAAGGTGAAGGCGGCTATACCAGGAGAAAGGAACATGTCCTTTATACGGTGATCAACTTCCGTGAATTAGGCCAACTCAAACGGTTGATTCAACACATTGACGAAGATGCATTCATTGTCATCAGCAACACCTTGGAAGTGGTCAACTACCGTATCGGCAATCAACCACACTGGTGAAAAAGCTTTATCCCAACAAAAATATGCATTGCAGAAACAGTTAGGTACTTCCTATTATATATATGATTGGCCAGTGATATTTTTCGCTGGTGTCTACTTAACTGTTAAACTAATCTTCTCCCTTTGTTTGAACGTAAAAGCCATCTTCGACATCATCTAAACATAGCTAAGGATTAACATGGAAACGTTTTTCGCACCGGCAAAACGGTGCTCAAAGGAGGAATTACAAAACGAGATCAGATTTGTCAGCACTAATCCGGTGATAAGCGGTTTAATGAAAACCTTGTCAGGTCTCTTTGCTGTACTTGACGAGCATCGACAGGTCATTGCCATCAACGACAGTATGTTGGACATGCTTGGTTATGCAAATTCCGAAGAGGTCCTCGGTCTTCGGCCAGGAGAAATTCTTCATTGCATTCATGCTTACGAAGAGCCTTCGGGTTGTGGAACAACAAAATCCTGCATTACCTGTGGGGCCGCTATTGCCATATTAGCAGGACTGGAAAAGAATACCCCCCAGGAACGCATTTGCGCCGTCACATTAAAAAAAGACGGTAAAGAATTTGAACTGTGCTTTCAGGTCCGCTCCTATCCAGTCCAATTTGAAGAACATAGATTTCTGCTTCTTTTTTTGCAGGACATTACCAATCAACAGAAATGGGCCAGCCTGGAGACAGTTTTTTTTCATGATATCAACAATCTCCTTGGGGGGATGTTTGGCATTGTCGATCTGCTTTCGCTTCCAAGCAAAAACCTGAACTGCTTGGGTACTCTTAAAAAAATGCTCAGGCGATTAAAAAATGAAATTGAAATTCAACGTGTTCTTTGCGAATCCAAAACCGAAAGCTACCAAATGCTAATTCTCAAGATAAAGGTTAGTGAATTAATAGAAGAATTGCAGAATTCCTTCTTAAACCATCCGATTACTTTCGGTAAATGCCTGGTTTTCCCACAAACAATTCCTGATGTTGCCATAGAAACAGATTTTTCTCTGCTTCTCAGGGTCCTCACTAATATGGTGACTAATGCTTTGGAAGCAACAGATCCTGAACATGAAGTTAGAATAGGGATAGTTGTTGGAAAATCAACAATTTCATTTACCGTCTGGAACCATCAGGTTATCCCGGAAGAAATTCGCCCGCGTATCTATCAACGTCATTTCACAACAAAGACCGGTGATGGCCGTGGCATAGGAACTTTTTCGATGAAACTTTTTGGGGAAGACTTTCTTAAAGGTGCGCTTCATTACACTTCATCAAAAGAGCACGGAACTCTTTTCACTTTTACCTTACCGCTTCCTGAATCTTATCACTGGCAACTCCGAGGTTAATAAATTAAATTTGAAGATTGAATTTTTTCCTACGATTTATCTCTTCGCCAAATAACCCGGGGCTGAAGAATGTTCGAGTATTTTATTGTTTACCTAGTCGACTTGGCAGTTGAAGGGTCTACTCTTTTTCTGGTTTCGGTCTCGCAACTCTGATCAAGAAGGTGCTCCTGACTGGAAAATATGCTAATTTAAAGATCGTTTTCCTCTTTGCAGTATCGGGCACAATAGCCGCCTTTATCAGCGCTCATTCACCGGAGCGAGAGGCTTCTTAAGAAAATTACTCTCCCCAGTTTACATAAAATAATCGCCCGTATGCTTTTTTTATG
>QKJV01000171.1 GCA_003249165.1 Desulfobulbaceae bacterium
AAGGCGGCAAATGGCGGTCGGATCACCCTGCAGCAAATAAACCAGTTGCGGGCTACCTATGTTCGGGCAATGGAGTTTTTCGCCAATGAAGGACTGATGCTGCCGGAGCAGGTTTATGACGGGGTTGGTGATAACTCGACGCATCATTTTACAGTCGGTGAAGGAACGGACAGTGCAACACCTCTTGCCTGGTCGCATGCGGAATATATAAAGCTTGTTCGTTCAATGACCGATGCCAATACGTGGGATTCCTATCAGATTGTCAGGGAGCGCTACCGTCATAGGTTCAAGCACAACTTTTCCACCCTTTTTCTGCGGGGGACATGCAATGATTGGGGCATCACTCCGATGGTCCTTGTTGGAGATTATACCTGGCAGGCGAAAGACATAATTTTCAGAACGGGATCGGAAGAGCGTTTCAAGTTTGATGTTCGTGGAGACTGGACGGATAATTATGGAGATAATCCAATGAGGGACGAGATGGCTGATTCCTTCGGGGCAGATATCCCCATTAATGAAGGCGCCGGAAGCTATACAATAATTTTTAATGACCGGTCCTTTCATTATACGGTGACGAAAGATTAATGACAAGTGTCCACAACATCAATTCTTTCAATATGTTGTGGACGCTACCCGGACTCCTGATTATAGTATGAACTCAAGAGATTTCCATTACTGTTTTACCTGACATCACGGGGTGATGAAAGAATGCTTTTCCGTAATTTCAAAATTGCCATACGAATCGGAATAATGATAGGTATCTTTGTAATTATCATTATCTCGCTCGGTACCATTGAAGTTTTCAGCATCGGCAAAATCAGGAAAGGCATGGAGGAAATCATCAATGACACCAACGTAAAAGTTGAGCTCGCCCAGGAAATGCGTTTCCTCGCCCGCCATAAGGCGGTTGTTTTGAGGAATCTTCTGCTCTTGCAGGACAAAGCCGACAAGGAATACGAGCTGCAGCGCATTGAAAAAGAGGAGATAGATTATGCCAATGCGTATAAGCGGCTTGTTGAGATGGTGCAGGACGAGGAGGGCAGGGAGATACTGGCGCGTATCACCCGGGGCCATGAAGAGACAAAACCTCTTTGGGATCAGGTAATTGCCCTGGGTTTGGAAAACCGGCGAGACGAAGGAATCAAGCTGCTGGTTCAGGAAGTGAGAAGCAGGCAGTGGGGGTGGCTTGATAGTCTCAATGATATGGTTGTCCAGCAGAAAAAACATGCCGATATCAATTATAACGAAGCTCTGGCCTCGTTTGTCACGATCAGGAACACCTTTATAATTGCCGATATTTTTGCCATTTTCATCGGCGTATTAGCCGCCGTTTTTATCAGCAGAACGATTACCGGTCCTCTGAGTGAGATCACCGGGCAGGTCGATAAGTTTGCCCATGGCGATCTAACGATCTATGTGGAAAATGAGGTGGATGATGAGATCGGCCATCTAGGGGAAAACATTAATCAGATGGTCACCCTGCGCAAACAATATGAAAATGAACTGGAAGAGTACCGCCTCCATCTTGAAGATCTGGTGGAACAAAGGACGGAGACTCTGAACAGGCAGCGGGAAAAATTTATCTCTGTTTTGATCCATGATCTGAAAGGCCCGTTGACTCCTATTCTGGGTTTTACCCGAAGGTTGCTGGCCGGCAAGGCCAAATCTCAGGATGATGTGGAAAAATATCTGAAGACCATAGAAAAATCATCACAGCAATTACTGGAAACCATTGAAACAACCTCCAAAGATCTGCGGGATAAATTATCTCTCGGAGTCTTTAAACCTGAGGAAGTGGACGTTATGGAGTTGACTGTTGCTGTATTGAACTGCTTTATAGCAGATCTTGAAGAGAGAAAGATTGACGTTGTTCTGAATGGTAAACGACGAAATGAATGGGAGACTCTGAATAGTATCTGCATGACCGGAGATAGGTCACAGCTGAAAACCTGTCTGGAAAATCTGGTCGGCAATGCAGCGAAATACGCCAAGCAATACATTAAAGTGGAAGTGGGGAAAAACAACGACAGTGTTTGTTTTGCCGTTATCGATGACGGTCCTGGCATTGCCGGTGAATTTCACGAAAAAATCTTTGAGCAGTATTTCCAAGTTCCAGGCAGCCGCAAGGGAACTGGCATCGGGCTTTACAGTGTGAAAAAGGTAGTCGAGAATCACAAGGGGACAATTGCATTGGAGTCCGAGCTTGGCAAGGGATCCCGCTTCCAGGTGACATTGCCGGAATCTCCCCAGACGATTGCCTGATTTCATTGCACTGATAAATCACCAGCAGATATTTGTCCTTTCGTCGGAAAAAGTTCTTTTAAACAAGGTCATTATCGTTCATGATCCCGCCAAAATTTCCGGCCAGAATACTTTGTAAGCCTGATAGTTATAGGAGCAAAGGGATGTTGTTTCTGCTTCTGGCTATTGTTGCCCTGCTTTGTACGTCATGTTGCCCACGAACCAAGACCGCTGCCTGGGTCGTTCGTTATGACATTGATACACCCGCAGAGATCGATGCCATTTGCAGCGCAGCAAAACAGACCGGTTTCGATGAGCTGCTCATTCAGGTCCGAGGCCGGGCGGACGCCTATTACAGGAGTGATATTGCCCCCTGGCCAGAAAATCTTTCCATTTCTTCTTGCAATTTTGATCCTCTGCGGCAGACACTTGAAAAGTGTTCCCCCGTTAAACTGCATGCCTGGCTTAATGTTTTTTATCTGTGGGGTGATGATAGTCCCCCACAGAACCCGAATCATCCGGCTGCTCAGTCTCAACCCTGGATTTTAGCTGACAACGAGGGACGGCCTCTTACCACATACAGCAGATTTGAGAAAACAGTAAACTGGCTGGAAGGTGTGTATGCTGATCCCGCATCAGACGAATACAGAAAACTTTTTGTTGCAGTGGTAACTGAATTGATAAGCCGTTATCGGGTAAGCGGCGTTCATCTGGATTTTATCCGCTACCCGGGACCATCTTTTGGCGGCGGAGGTCCCCTTGGCCAAAAGTATGCTGAAGAGATGGGGATGGATCCGCGTCTGCTGCCCGAGCATATTTCTCGTGAGCTTCTTTTTGACTGGCTCTGGGGCCGCCTGACGCTGGCAGATCGTGTGCTTGTCACCGCTGCCCTTTACTGGCGAGAAATGCGCGCCACGGAAGTTTCGGCTCTTCTTCGTGATGTTTCTCATGCCCTAAAAGTGAGGGGAAAAAGGGATGTCAGACTTTCCGTGGCCGTTTTCCCGGATCCCGGACAGGCATATCTGGAAAATGGACAGGACTGGCGGACCTGGGAGCGCGAAGGGTTGGTTGATGCATTGTATCCCATGACATATTTCGGGAAAACTGACAGAATAGGCGCACAACTGCGGGAGGTCGCAGCGGGAACATATCCTGATGCGAAGATTAAACTGTGGGCT
>QKJV01000301.1 GCA_003249165.1 Desulfobulbaceae bacterium
CAATATTACGAAGTACTTGGTCTGCAACCTGGTGCGTCAATGGAAGAAATAAAAAAGGCGTACCGAAAGTTGAGCATGAAATACCATCCGGACAAAGTAGGCCACCTCGGTGAGGAATTCAAAAAAGTTGCGGAAGAAAAAATGAAAGAAATCAACGTGGCATATCAGTATCTCAAAAAAAAATTTAACAATTAACATACTTTTAGAGGGTGTACGTTATTGACCCCGTCTTGAGGAGGAAAGATATCTTTTCTCTTTCTAATCAAGGAAGAGGGGTTTTACCAACCCAGCCCTCTCAAAATGAAAGGACAGTGATTTATGGGCATTTCAAAAAAGATGAATGAGTTTGCAACCGCTTCCTCCTGGATACGAAAAATGTTTGAAGAGGGGGCAAAATTAAAAAAAGAATTCGGAACGGATAACGTTTTCGATTTCAGTCTTGGTAATCCGGATATAGCTCCCCCTGCACAATTTGACACTGTACTGAAGAAAATTGCGGCAGACAATTCGCCGGGAATGCACAGTTATATGGCCAACAGTGGCTATCTATTCGTGCGTGAGGCGGTAGCAGGCCAGATTTCCATCGAACAAAATATGTCGGTCGGTGCCGATGATATCCTGATGACCTGCGGTGCTGCCGGAGCCTTGAATGTCGTACTGAAGGCTATTCTTAATCCAGGCGAAGAGGTCATTATCCTGGCACCGTTTTTTGTCGAATATACATTTTATATCGACAATCATGCAGGCAAAAGTATCGTCGTGCCGACCAAAAATGACTTCAGTCTGGATCTCGATGCTATACGGGCTGCGGTTACTCCAGCAACAAAGGCAATTATTATAAATAACCCTAACAACCCGACTGGCCAAATATATCCAGAAAACGACCTGAAGGCTCTGGGCGAGATGCTTACCGCCTGTCAGGAGCAGTTTAATTCGACCATTTTTCTTTTAAGCGACGAGCCATACCGGAAAATTATTTTTGATAACCACAAGGTTCCCAGTATTTTCAAGAGTTACCGCAACAGCATCGTGGTTTCCAGTTACTCCAAGGGCCTCTCATTGCCCGGCGAACGCATAGGCTATATCGCAATCCATCCCCAAATCGATGAAAAAAGGCCGCTGCTTGCAGCTATGACCCTTGCTAACAGAATCCTCGGTTTTGTCAATGCACCCGCACTGATGCAACGTGTTGTCGCCGAGCTGCAGGGAGTCACGGTTGACACTTCGATTTATGCCCGTCGGCGCAAAACCTTCTGCGATATCCTTTCTGCTGCCGGTTTTGACTTTACCCCACCGAAAGGGGCGTTTTATATTTTCCCCAAAACACCGATCGCAGATGACGTTAAATTTGTTGCTCACCTGCAGAAATACAAAATCCTCGCCGTTCCAGGCAGAGGATTCGGCCTGCCGGGCCACATCCGCCTTGCTTTTTGTGTAGCCGATGATGTTATTGCCCGTTCCGGACCAGCTTTCAAACAGGCGATGGAAGACTTGGGAGACCTGTAATTGACCCGAAAGAACATCATTGTTCTTGAACCCTATTTCGGTGGATCACACAGGAGCTTTCTTTCCGGATTACAGAAATACCTTCCTTTTTCCTTTCATCTATGCACCTTGCCGGCCAGAAAATGGAAGTGGAGAATGCGTTTTTCCGCTTCCTATTTCGCTGGCCTCTTGCCTCGGGTCCGATCCTGTGATGCCGTGCTCTGTTCAACTTTTGTCGATGTAGCCTGCCTGCGTGGCTTGGGGCCAGCATGGCTGCGCGAGGTGCCGATTTTGACATACTTTCACGAGAATCAGTTTGCTTACCCTGTTCAGGCAGCACATGAGCGGGATATGCATTTTGCCGTGACGAATATGACAACGGCCCTTTCTTCTGAAAAAATCGCTTTCAATTCCTTCTATAACATGGAATCGTTTTTTGCTGGATGCGTGGCTATCCAGCAAAAAATCCCGGATATGAAACTGAACATGGTCGATGCAATCCGAAATAAATCATCTATTATTTATCCAGGGATTGATTTTGCGGGAATTGACGAAATTAAATCACCAATTGAAGCTCCAGATGAACCGCCGATTATCATATGGAATCATCGCTGGGAGTATGATAAGAATCCTGAGCTTTTTTTTCAAACGCTGTTCCGGCTTGATGAAAGGGGTATCAACTTCCGCCTCGTCATTCTCGGCCAGTCGTTTAACCATCATCCGGACATTTTTCAGAAAGCTTTCAATCGACTCTCCCATAAAATTATTCATATTGGCTATCTTACCGATAAGACAGAGTATTATAAATGGTTGCGGCGTGGGACAGTGGTTGTATCAACAGCTGAGCATGAATTTTATGGAATGGCAATTATTGAGGCCGTTCGGGCAGGATGCCGGCCACTGCTGCCGGCAAGGCTTTCCTATCCTGAACTTTTCCCGCAGGATTTTCTTTATAATGATGATGATTTGGAGTATCGATTAGGCGAAGAATTAAAATACAAGAGACTGAACGAATCATACGCACTAAGTTTAACAGACCGTTTTGGTTGGAATAATCTTGCAGAGAGCTATATTGCCTGGTTTAACCTATGATTGTTTTTGATCTTGCCTGTAAATGTGGTTTTCTTTTTGAAGGCTGGTTTAGTGATTATGCAGAATTTAACCGCCAGAAAAGAGAAGGGGAGCTTATCTGCCCGAATTGCGGTGGTCGTGATGGACTCCGCAAAGTCCTTTCTCCTGTAGCATATCAGAAAAAGGCACTCAGCACTGCCAAAATTCAGGAGTCTCCCATCCCGGGAATTGCGCCCTCACGTATGGAGGAATCCGTGAGGCAAACTATCCGTTCCTTACAGAAATTCGTTGAAAAAAATTTCGCCGATGTAGGCAGTGATTTTGCTGCAAAAACATTAAAAATCCATTATGGCGTCGACGAGCCGAAAAACATTCGCGGCGTCATGACATATGAAGAAGAAAAAATGCTCGACAGGGAAGGGATCCAATACGTAAAAATTCCATTTCTAGCAAAAAAAGAAAATAATTGACCGATCTTTTTACAAAACGGAAATCGGGGATGAAAAACATTAGAATAATTGAAAAAGTTAGGTTAAAGAGAGTTTCGTCAGTGTTCCTATTCGTTTTTGGAGCCATTGCATTCCTTAGATACCACCCCTTCGCAACAATGGATCCGCTTACATCCTCTTTCAAACAACATGATGAAGTGGAGGTTTTGTAAAAAAAACCTGCCGAAGATCTTAATATGGCTACGATAAAAAATACGACCGCCCATCAAAGCATGGCCCCTCACGCTTTGACACCAGTCTCCAGCCTTGATACTGCTAGAAATCGTATGTCCGCTGTTCTGGCAATCTCCTGAGATTCCACGGAAGAAGTTATTGTTATTTTTTCTCTGGGGCTTCCTTGGAAAAATGAGTTTCAAGAAATTCGCACTCCAACGGTGACAGGTCAAAACGGATCTGTGCCTGCCTGAAAACATCGACTCTCTTCTTCCCCGGTTGCTCTGCCAGTACTTCAGCTACCCAGGAGGTTGGGCGCAATTTGACATAATGAAATCCTTTATTTTCTTATTGGACAAAAAATGATGCCTGCTAGGGGAGGCACAGTAATTTTTATGTGATATTTTGCCTCACCGAATGGTTCGTTAAAAGCAATTTTAACGTCAGGATTGGACACATTGCTCCCCCCGAATGATATTTCATCAGAGCAGAAAATTTCTTTATATTCCGTTAGTTCCGGCACGCCGAGAGAATAATCGTAATGCACTTCCGGTGTCATATTCAGCAGACAGACGATATGATCCGCTGGATTTTTACCAAAACGGGCAAAAGAAATAATTGACTGATCCACATCCTTGAAATCCATCCATTTAAAACCGGTGTGAGAACAGTCCATTTCCCATAGGGCAGGAAGCGCTCCATAAAGTTTGTTGAGCTTTTCAACGTAATATTGCAATTGATGGTGCATAGCATCTTGCTCGGCAAGATGCCAATCAAGGCTGACCTTACAATACCATTCGGATATCTGTCCGAACTCTCCTCCCATAAACACAAGTTTTTTCCCAGGATGTGTCCATAAAAAGAAGAAAAGCAACCGCAGATTAGCAAACTGCTGCCATCGGTCACCTGGCATTTTCGAAAGAAGTGATCTCTTGCCATGGACAACTTCATCATGTGAAAGAGGCAGAATAAAATTTTCTGAAAATGCGTAAAGCAGCGAAAAGGTCAGATTATTGTGATGAAATTTGCGGTATAGCGGGTCACGGCTATAGTAATCGAGCATATCGTTCATCCAGCCCATGTTCCACTTGAAACCGAATCCAAGCCCTCCTTTATCGGTCGGTTTCGAGACCCCATAGAAACTTGTCGATTCCTCCGCAATCATTGCAGCATCTGGAAACCGTTGATAAACAATAGCATTAAGGTGCTTGATAAATTCTATTGCATCAAGATTTTCCTTGCTGCCATACCGATTGGGTATCCAATTGCCGTCCTGCCTGCCGTAATCGAGATAGAGCATGGAAGCCACGGCATCAACCCGGATACCATCGATATGATACTTATCAAACCAGAAAAGGGCGCTGGCGATAAGAAAATTGCTTACCTCACGTCTGCCGTAATTAAATATGAGGGTTTTCCATTCAGGATGTGATCCCTGGCGAGGATCCTCGTGTTCATAGAGAGCTGTTCCATCGAAACGTGCAAGACTATGACCGTCAGTTGGGAAATGTGAAGGGACCCAATCGAGTATAACAGCGATACCGTTCTGATGACAGCAATCAACAAAGTACATGAAATCCTGCGGGCAACCATAACGACTGGTAACTGAAAAATATCCGGTAGTCTGATAACCCCACGATTCGTCATAGGGATGCTCCATAATGGGGAGCAACTCCAGATGCGTAAATCCCATTTTTTTAACATAGGGAATCAGTTTTCCTGCAAGTTCTCGGAAGGAAAGGAATCTGTCTGGATTTGCAGGATCACGCTGCCATGATCCTATGTGTACCTCGTAAATGGAAACAGGACGGTCATAGAGTTTCATCCCTTGCTTTTTATCGAACCATTCCTGATCCTGCCACTCATATCCAGAGATATCCCAGACAATGGAAGCACTTTTGGGCCGTATTTCGGCAAAAAACTGAAAAGGATCCGCTTTTTCAACTATATCGTTAGTGGGAGTTCTAATTTCGTATTTGTATATTTCACTCGGCAATATGCCGGGAATAAAGAGTTCCCATATCCCGGAATTACCGAGAGTCCGCATCTGATGAACTCTCCCGTCCCAGTAATTGAAGTTGCCGATAACGCTCACTCTGCGAGCAGCGGGAGCCCATACGCGAAAAATTGTCCCCTCGACTCCGTCAATCACTTCAGGGTGGGAGCCAAGTTTTTCATAAAGATTATAATGATTGCCGGCATTAAACAGATGTCTATCGTATTCGGAAAGTTGGGGCAGAAAGTTGTAGGGATCAAAATGCTCTCGCACTTCGTTGTTATAATAGGTTACTTCATAGGAATATTTGAAAGGCGCAACATAGTCGGGAACAACGATTTCAAAAAGTCCCTCCTCGCGCATCTTATACATATCTCTTTTTTCACCGCTCTCCATCACAAGCCGAACAGATTCAGCAAGAGGAAGAAAGGTACGGATTACGGCTGAGTTAGGGTCATGTTCAAGGACATGAACACCAAGCACGAGGAAGGGATCATAATGATCCGAGGCAATAACCTTATTCAATTCATTGATAATATCAAGTGTCATGGGTTTCCTTACATTTATTGCATTAAAATGTTGTTTTCGTCATTTGCAGTATCATAAAACACACCGGGGACGGACCTCCGCGGGTAAATTGTATACAAAAAAACTTTAGCACATTTCCTTGACCAAACTCTATTATTTTTTGTTAAACAACATCGCACTTGACACACTTTTTTACTTTGATAAGTTGCAATACAACATTGCAAAGTTCCTTTTGGCACTTAATTTTATCATTGTTACGCTACTCTTATGGTTTATTTATGGTACTGACGATAAACAGCCTTACAGGTTATTTCCTCATAGCCACACCACAGATGCCTGATCCACGCTTTGCACGCAAAGTGATCTATATGACATCGCATGAACCGGAAGAGGGGGCCATGGGGTTAATTTTAAATCAGCCAATAGAAGACGTATCACTGGCAGTACTATATGAAAGTATGCATCTCCCAGTTCCGGAGGTAAAACTTCCTCCCATATTCCTGGGTGGACCTGTTGAACTGGAGGCGGTATTCATTCTCCATTCCAGCGATTATACAGCAAGGCATTGCCATGAGATAAATGCCGAAATTCATATGTCGCGGGATCCCCAGATCTTACGCGATATTGCCGATTGCAAGGGACCCAGAGACTATTTGTTTTTCCTCGGCTATTCTGGATGGGGACCAGGACAGCTCGAGTATGAACTCGCCCAGGATGGCTGGTTGACTCTCCCCGCCGATTATGAGGATATATTTTCTCTCTCACATGAAGAAATGTGGGAAAAAATAACATTAAAAAATGGAATCGACATTTGCCTTTTCGGCGATGTAACAGGTAAAGCATAAAGGGGTTCATAATCCCCAAAGGTTAAATATGGAAGAAGATATTTTTGAATGCAAACAGTGCGGTTATTGCTGTCAAGGAGAGACAACAGTATCACTTACCGATGACGATCTCGAGAGAATGGTTGCCCATATTGGCATTCCAAAAGAAGAAGTGATAGAGAAATACTTGCGTATCACAGGCAATGTCATCCAGATGAAGATAGTTGATGGCCATTGTATTTTTTATGACCAAGGTTGCACCATACATCCCGGGAAACCATGGCGTTGCAGTCAATGGCCTCTCCACCCGAGCATACTTTCCGACCATAGCAATTTTCTTGCTATCAGTGCCTCGTGCCCAGGCATCAAGGCTGAGCTTGGTTATGAAAAATTTAGCGAAATTCTGTCTGAATTTCTTAAAGCAAAAAACAACAATCGATAATGCGTCTGGAAGTTATATTTCCCGGGAAAACAAAGGAAGCATATCTGAAAAAAGGAATAGCTGACTTCGCTGAACGTCTCAGTCACTATGTAAAAACCGATCTTAAAGTCATTAAAGAGAAATCCGGATCAAAGGACTTAGCTCGAGCGACAGAGATTGAGAGCAGACAACTGCTGGAAAGTTGCAGCAGATCCAGTTATATTGTAGCACTCGCGCCAACCGGTCTGCAAATAAGTTCTGAAGAGTTTGCCGTCACAGTTGAAAAATGGGAAATGCAGGGCAAGCAGATCATCTCGTTCATTATCGGTGGCCCCGATGGTCTTTCTGCGTCTGTACTGGAACGGGCCGATCTGCTGCTCAGTCTTTCACGGATGACTTTCACTCATGAAATGGCTCGCTGGCTCGCTTACTGCTTCTGGAACAACTCTATCGAGCATATACAATCAAAGCAGGCACCAAATATCACAAATAAGAAAATTCATACCGCTTCCACGGCCGCTATTTCAGGAACTTCCGATTTAAGAAACTTTTCTATACCTTCCTTCAGGGTGATTTGTGACATCGGACATCCCCGACAAGCACCTGTAAGTTGCACTTTAACCACCCCATCATCCGTTACATCTATCAAGACAACATCTCCCCCATCCTTCTGGAGGGTAGGTCGAACTTTATTTAAGGCTTCCTGTACTTTTTCACGCATTTAATGCTTCTCCTTATACATTTTACCCCAACATAGCACAGAGACCATTTGAAGACAAGCTCCGTGAAGTTCCGAAAAAAGCAGCTGGCTATTTTAAAAAAAATCATTCTATAATCAATTATACTCGATTCGCATTTTATTAAGGAATAGAGCCATTATGATATCAGTTTTCATGAATTATTTGTTGAGAAAAACTACTTTTGTTAGGAAGTTTATTTTCTCGTGATAGCAATACTGTTATTCCATCTAAGGTATTACTTTATTCAAATGGTAATGTTTTTTTCTTCCAATAGCCCGGCATTAAATAAATCATTTTACGACTCAACTTATTAATTATAACTTGAAAATGTGGAGTGCTTCTCATGGTCCAACAGACAAAGAGTAATATTTTGCTTGAAGTCGGAACAAACGAGCTTGAAGTTATTACCTTTTATCTTGAGTGGATTGACCCTGACACAAATCTGCCCCACAAAAATACCTATGGCATAAATGCAGCAAAAGTAAGAGAGCTCGTTGCTTATCCTGAAAACATAACGAAACTGGCAAACAGCTCATCCTGTGTGAAAGGGGTTTTTCTCCTGCGGAACAATACCATTCCCTTGATAGATCTTTGTGACTGGTTTTGTTACAAAACCGAAGAAAGGAAAGAAGGTGACAGAAAATGGGTTGTTATTGTTGCCGATCTTAATGGTAAGGCGTTTGGTTTTATTACCCACGGTGTTGACAAGGTTTATCGTATATCCTGGTCGCAGATTACACCCCCTCCGGAACTGGTGTCCTCAAGTCAGAGCATTACCGGTATTTGCAAGGTGGATAATCTTATCATCCAAATGGTTGACTTTGAAAGAATTGTTGGAACAATTGATCCGACCATGGTGGTTAAATCTAAGAGGGGAGAAATCGAAGCCAAGGAAAACGAACAGAAATATGACAAATCGGTGCTCGTGGTAGATGATTCGAGGGTTGTTTTGATGCAGCTGACCAATACACTCCAAAGTGCAGGCTTTAAAGTCATACCAAAACCAGATGGCCAGGCTGCCATTGAATACCTTGAGGAACTCAGGGTAAAGGGGGAGGTGGAGAAAAAAATTATGGCAATCATATCGGATATCGAAATGCCTCGAATGGATGGACATCATTTTTGTATGCGGGTTAAACAGCAACCCGCATACAAAAAAATACCCATCATCCTTTTTTCATCTATGATTAATGATGCGTTACGCCGCAAAGGCGACGCTGTAGGGGCTGATGATCAGGTAACGAAACCGGAACTCGACAAACTCATTGACAGGATGCAAAGTTGCATAGAGAAACTCAATAAACAGTAAAATAAAGCATTTATCTTGCTACGGTTCTTCCTCTTCCTTTCATATCGGTGCGGCTTCCTGCAGTCTTGAACCCGCATCGCCCAATATAAACGCACAATTGTTGCGGAAAGAAAAGACTTTCTTTATATTGACCCCACCCTTGCTATTCGCTATAAAGACACCTATATTTTTTTCGTTAATATATACGATCGATTTTGTAACATTTGCGTACCAATAACAGGTACCATTTCAATCAACTTCATAAGGAGTTCATAAGATGGGAGAGACTCACGAGACTGCATTCATTCTCTGGTTTGATGACATCGGTATAGAGGATGTACCAATGGTGGGCGGCAAAAATGCCTCTTTAGGCGAAATGTATCAAAAACTCACCTCCAAAGGCGTAGCCGTTCCTCACGGTTATGCTATTACCGCCTATGCTTACCAGTATCTTCTTGAAAAGTCCGGCATTGAGGCTGCAATCAGAGATGTTCTGTCCGACCTTGATACCCATGATATGAAAAATCTCGCAGAACGGGGAGAAAAAGTAAGAAATATCATCAGAAATGCAGAATTCCCCCAAGATCTTCGCGACGCAATTATCGCTGCCTACAAAAAAATGGAGGCAGAGTATGGACCAAGCGTGGATGTGGCAGTTCGTTCTTCTGCAACCGCCGAGGATTTGCCTGATGCATCATTTGCCGGACAGCAGGAAACGTATCTCAACATTCATGGTTATGATAATCTGATAGAAAATTGCCGCAAATGTTTCGCCAGTCTCTTTACCAACCGGGCCATTTCTTATCGTCATGATAAAGGTTTTGGCCAGTTTGACGTTTATCTGTCCATAACCGTGCAAAAGATGGTTCGCAGTGACTCTGCCGCTTCCGGGGTTATGTTCTCCATTGATACAGAAAGCGGTTTCAAAGATGCCGTTTTCGTTACAGGCGCGCTAGGCTTGGGAGAAAATGTTGTACAAGGTGCTGTAAATCCGGACGAATTCTATGTTTTCAAGCCGACTTTGCATGAGGGCAAAAAACCGATTGTCGGTAGGCGGCTCGGCAGCAAAGAAATGAAAATGATTTACAATAACGATCCCGACAGCAAGGAATCCGTAAAAAATATCGAGACAACACCTGAAGAGCGAGGATCTTATGTAATCAGTGACGACGAAATTCTGCAACTTGCAAAATGGGCCTGCATAATTGAAGAACATTATGAAAAGGCAATGGATATTGAATGGGCAAAAGATGGTGACGGCGAACAGGTCGGAACAGGAAAACTTTACATTGTTCAGGCTCGTCCGGAAACAGTCCATTCACAAACATCCAAAAAAAGTATGGAAACCTATCTCCTGCAGGAAAAAGGAGATATCATCGTTACTGGTCAGGCAGTTGGCACAAAGATCGGCCAGGGTATAGCCCATGTTATAAAAGATACAGCACATATCGGTGAATTTAAAAAAGGAGAGGTTCTGGTTACGGATATGACTGACCCTGACTGGGAGCCTATCATGAAAATTGCAAGCGCCATCGTCACTAACCGAGGTGGCCGAACCTGTCATGCTGCCATTATCTCCCGCGAACTCGGTATCCCATGTGTTATCGGCACGGACACCGGGTCGGAAATTATCAAGACAGGCATGGAAGTAACCATATCCTGCGCAGAGGGTGAAACCGGTTACATTTATAAAGGATTGCTCAAATACCAGGTTGAGAAACTTGATCTCGACTCCGTTCCTGCAACCCGCACAAAAATCATGATGAATGTCGGTATCCCCGAAAAAGCATTCTCTGAGGGGCAGATTCCCAACGAGGGTGTCGGACTCGCCAGGGAAGAATTTATTATCAATTCGCATATCGGCATTCACCCCATGGCACTGTATAATTTCGAGGGCCTGAAAGCAAAAGCGGCTAATAACCCTGAAATTGCCGAAGTAATAAATGAAATAGAAAGACGAACAACAGCCTATCCTGATGACAAGAAACAATTTTTTATTGATAAATTGGCAGAGGGTGTAGGTCGTATCGGCGCAGGTTTCTATCCCAAGGATGTCATAGTCCGCCTCTCCGACTTTAAGAGCAATGAATACGCAAATCTTGTCGGCGGAAAACTCTATGAACCGGAAGAGAGCAATCCTATGATCGGCTGGCGTGGCGCCTCGCGTTACTACGATCCAAAGTACAGACCTGCATTTGAGCTTGAATGCCAGGCTCTGCTCAAAGCCCGCAATGACATGGGCCTTACCAATATCAAACTGATGGTCCCTTTCTGTCGGACCCCCGCTGAAGGGAAAAAGGTGATCGAGGTCATGAAGGACTGTGGCCTTGTGCAGGGTGAAAACGGGCTCGAAATTTATGTTATGTGTGAAATACCGAGCAATGTTATTTCGGCAGACGCTTTTGCCGATGTCTTTGACGGTTTTTCGATCGGCTCAAACGATCTAACCCAGTTGACTTTAGGACTTGACCGCGATTCAGACCTTATTGCGCATATTTTCGATGAGCGTAATGAAGCAGTGAAAACAATGGTGAAGATGGTAATTGAAACAGCCAAACGACGGGGCAGAAAAATTGGTATATGCGGTCAGGCGCCAAGCGACTTCCCTGAATTCGCCACATTCCTTGTCGAATGCGGCATAGATTCTATGAGCTTGATCCCTGACACAGCAATTAAAACAAGGCTTGCTGTGGCCAGAAAAGAAAAGGAACTGGGAATTACACCACAGTAAGCATCCAGCTCCAAGGCACTGTAGCCTAACAAAAAAGCCCGAAGCTTCTTGCTTCGGGCTTTTTTATAACTTTATTTTTATAAATTTAAGAAAAATTTATTTTGAGAGCGCGTCCAGCCTCTTCTTAGACGCTTCAACCTGATCGCTCTTTGGATATTCCCCGATTATCTTTTTGTAAACTATTTTTGCCGTTTCCGGATCCTGTAGTTTTTCAAATGCCATTCCTTGTTTGAAGAGTGCCGCGGGAGCCTTCACATGATTGGGGAAATCGGCGATAACATTCTGGTATTCAAGGATTGCAAGAGCATATTCATTCTGGTTGAACAGACAATCCCCGACCCAAAAACGGGCGCTAACCGCCAATTCGTCGTTCGGGTTCTTTTTAATGAAATTATTAAACTCTTCCTGCGCTTCCTTGTATTTTTTTGCTTTAAACAGATTAAGTGCCTGATCATATGCCTTACGCCCGGTCGCTCCACTCTGAATCGATGTTTTTTCGGGTAGATTGGCAGGTGTGATTTCCGCTTTTGCCTGCTGTTTCACCTCTGTGGCTGTTTTTTTGGTCTTATCAGGTGTAATTTCGTGAGGACGGTCACTTTTCTTAGCTGCCTCAGCTTTTTTCCTTGCCTCTTCGGCGGCTTTGGCTGCAGCCGCAGCCTGAGATTCCTTTATATCCACCAAATTAGTATGGACGTTTTCCAGACGGGTGTCAATTTCACTCGTACTCGATTCAACAGAGCCGATTCTTTCCTGTAGTTCAACCGTTTTCTGCTCTGTTTGCTGCCGAATATTTTTCAATTCATCTTGCAAATGCTGATTCTCGTCCTGCAGGTTGCGATAGCGATGTCGTGATTCATCAAGCTGCCCCTTAACCTGTAAAAGTTCAGTATTAAGCCGATCCAAGTTGTTGCTCAAACCAGCCTGCTGCTTTTTCATCACTTCAACAGAGGTGCCTGCTCCACGCTGTAATTTTTGAACATTGTTCTCCATTTCGACAAGCCTGTTGTCCATGCTCCGAACCTGCAGTTCGAGACCACGAAAATCCTGATCTGTTACGCAACCCGAGAGAAGGGGTAATAGACCGGCAGCCAGCAATGTTAGACAATAGCTCGCACGATATTTCTTCATCACAACCTCTTTTGTCTTTTTTCATTCAACAAAGATAAAATATGTCGTTTGTAACTGTTTGCTATAATCATTGTATTAAAAAAGAAAAATATACGGACAATCCGTGTTAGTCAATAGGCAAAGGTTTTTTGAGGATCAGTTTACCCTATAAGACCATTGCGGAGTCGTCTGGTTCCCGTCAAGCGAATAGAGTTGACGCATATCGCGTCCTGTCTGATTTATGACATAAAGTTTTTTCCTACCGTTAACGGATCTGCTAAAAACTATCATCCGGGAATCAGGAGACCAACTCGGAGCTTCATGATCACCTGGAGTATTTGTCAATTGAATCGGACTTCCACCATCTGGAGAAATTTTAAAGAGCTGATACCGTCCTTCATATTTACAGGTATAAACTATCCATTTACCATCCGGTGACCAGGCAGGTGTTGTGTTCTCATTTCCCTGGTAAGTAATCCTACGGGTAGCCCCGGAGGATAAATCCATAATATAAATCTGTGGCTCTCCAGTTCTATCCGAAACAAAAACAATCCGTCCTCCGTCAGGAGAAAAACAAGGAGAAACATTTATACCAGCATTAAAGGTAAGACGCCGCATGATGGAACCATCAAGACCAAGTTGATAAAGATCGGGATTTCCGTCTTTACTCAACGTTGCAATAAGGGATCGACCATTTGGCGCCCAGGCTGGAGCCATATTAAGCCCAACCCTGCGGGAAAGCGCCTGAGTCGATTTGTCCTGGTCCAGGTCGGTAATATAAAGGTTTGCATTGCCGCGATGGTAGGACGTGTAGGTAAGCTTTGAATTATCCGGTGAAAATCGTGGCGAAACAGCTAAAAATTTGTGCCGGGTTACCTGTCGTACATAGTCACCAAATATATCAGCTAGATATATTTCTTTATGCCCGCTAACATCGGAAACAAAGGCAATTTTTGTCTCGCTGACTCCAGGGATGCCGGTCATTTTTTCAATCACTTCATCACAGTATTTGAGGATCATTTTCCTCCCTTTGTTCATTGGAAACGTATAGCGCCGCCCCAAGACCATTTTACCGTCAAGAATACTGTTGAGCCGTATTTCCATAGTGACATTATTGCCGTTGACTTCATACTGGCCGATGATGGTATAATCCGCGCCAAGTTGCTTCCAGTCCGCATCCTGGCGCCCACCAAAAGATGACGCCGGAATTGTTTGAATAAAACCGTGAAAATCAAGGGCTTTTGCAGCCAAAACCGCGAGATCTCTATCGATCTGCTGGACCTGGCCCGGCTGATTTTTATTCTGGAAATAAGGCACCGCTACAGGAATCTTCCTGTATTCAGCTGAAGTAATATCAAGATTTACCCTTTTCCCAGCCCAGGCATCGGAAAAAGGCAAGATACACATACTGATAAGAAATATAATAAGTCTCAGTTTCATAATCTCTTCACACATCATTGTAAACCACTGGGATGAAAAACAAGGCCGATTTCTAGACTCGATTCTTCGATATCATCAGGGAAAGGAGGCAAGGGAAGGGACTCCTTTAATGTTTTCTCAACAAATTGATCAAAAAAAGGATTACTTGATTTTTCCTCAAACTCATATTCGGTAACGACGCCATCTCGCCGCACATTCACAACAAGCACGGCTTTGAGATCTTTTTTCCATTCCTGCATTTCAGGCAGTATCCAATTTTCGTGGATTTTCTGTGATACGGCTATATAATATCGTCTCAGTGCTGCATCAAGTTTCGCATCACCACCGCCAGCTCCTGTTCCAATCCCTGAACCTGAGCCAGATGTCCCGGAAGATGTTTGAGATTTTACTGAAGGCTGGACGCCACGAGCAGTTGATGTCCATTGGCCCTGTGTCCGAATGGATTCCCGCAGTTTAGCTACGGCATCGTCTACCGCAGCCTCGGCCTGGACTTGCATTTCCTTGGCCTTTCTTTCCGCTTGTTTTCGGTTAAGTTCATTTTTCAGCCGATTAATGGCCTGATCAACCTTGATTTCTTCCTTGGGGGTCGGTTTAATTTCAACCTTTTTGGGTTTAAGGTCCTTTTTCACTGCCTTAGGTTTCAAACTGATAACTTCAGCGGGAGCAACACTCTCCGTCTCAGTGGAAATAACGGGTTCAGGTTTTTCCACAACAACCGCTTCTTTTATTGGAACAGGGGGTGTTTCAATTTTTTTCACCACCGGCGGAGGAGGAGGTTCCTGTTTTTTAGCTACTGGAGCCGGACTAGGAGCAGGTGCTGGTGCAGGCCTGGCAGGTGCCGACTCAACGGCATCAAAAAGGTTGACCGTATAAATTTCCTCACGGTTTCGGCTGAAGTCGAAAAGCGAAGAAGGCAGCAACATTATCGCTACGACCGCAAGGTGAACAGCTATGGCGAGAACAAGAGGTTTTTTCCGGTTTTGCTCCGCATAACCTTCAATGGTATCAAAACGATCTTGATTAAATGGTGCGTCTGCAGCGGGTGACATGGTTCAGCGTTTCTGCTCCACCGGAAGAGTAACCATTCCAAGCTTATTGAACCCGACGTCTTTGACATCAGCCATTACCTGAGCCACGATACCGTAGGGAACATTTTTGTCGGCTTTCAATAAAATGGTTTTATCCTTATCCATCAATGCGAGCTTCTCTAGTTCCTGCTTGAGCAGTTTTGCATCCGCCTTGATTTTTCCCAAGGCAATCCCTCCATCTTGATCGATGGATATAATGACAGGATTTTCATCCTGACGCAATGGTTTAGCAGTGGTTTCAGGCAGATTGACATCAACCCCCTGTGTCATCATAGGTGCGGTTACCATGAAAATAATCAACAGTACCAGCATGACATCCACGAGAGGAGTAACATTAATATCTGAAAGTACCCCTCTTTTACCCTTTTGTTTGATCGGTCCCATGCCCATGTTCTTTTAATTCCGAGAGATCAGATCTCTTTCAACAAGATTCAGGAAATCGGCACTGAAACTTTCCATCTTGCCTTCAAAGGTTTCAATCTGATTTGAAAAATAGTTGTAAAAAATTACCGCAGGTATTGCCACGGCAAGTCCAGCCGCTGTTGCGACCAGAGCTTCGGAAATACCAGGTGCGACTACTGCCAGGGAAGCTGAGCCTCTGGCGCCGATTTCCTTGAAGGAAGCCATAATACCCCAGACCGTACCAAACAGACCGATAAAAGGGGTCGAACTACCAGCCGTTGCAAGAAAGGAGATTGATTTGCTCAGTTCAAAGGATTCTCGGCCTACAGCTTTCTGCAGAACACGCTTGAGATTGTTCATTCCGGCAAGGCGTATCTCAAGAGTTTGAGTTTCTTCATTATTTTTTTTCTTTCCTATTTTCTGCAGTTCAGCATAACCGGATCTAAAAATTGCAGCCTCAGGACAAAGCGAAGTCTCAAGAGCAGTACGGTATGCATCCGCAAGATTTTTACTGCTCCAGAAAGAATCTAAAAAATTTCTTGATTCGACGCGGACCTTGCTGAAAAGAAGAAATTTCTGGAAAACAATGGTCCAGGACATTAATGAAAAGAAAATAAGCAGGAGCATGACAAATTTGACCACAAGTCCTGCATTCCAGAACATAGTGAAAATATTAACTTCTTGCACGGCACATTCCTTTTAAAAACAGTCTTAAAATTTTGTGGAGAATATAGAGAACAACCAGTGGAAGGTTTTCATAATGAGTTATTGGGATGGCTCAAATTACTCACTCCCTTTATATATATTTTTACAACTATTTCAAGAAAATTCTGCTAACAGATCATAAAGAGGTAAACAGTCTTCTTAACACACCAAATCCATTCGACAGGCGAGGAAATATTTTCCCCTACAAACTTCTCGATAAAATAAACACAGATAGAGGAAAATTTGAGAGGCAGGGTAGCGGGGAATTCATCCATCAAGGCCATTAAAAGCTGTGAGAACAAGAAGTTGATCTTTATCATCACTAAAATTACCCACAATGGGCACTCGTTACATGTCACCAGCGAAAATAAACGATCGGGATATTACGTAAGAGTCACAGGAAATAAAGATATTTTTTTGACATCAATCGGCAAAGCAGGTAAATATTTTCCATTTTGGATTATCAAACACTATCAAGACAAATTGTATGGTGATCTCCCTCATTTCAATTGTTATACATTTACAGGAAATTTATGAAGCAAATACAGGTCGGACTTATCGGTTTTGGCACTGTCGGCAGCGGGACTGCACAGGTGCTCTTTGAGCAGGCAGAAAGTATTAAGAAAAGAACAGGCATTTCCATTGTTTTGAAAAAGGTGGCGGATATAGCAATCGACAGCTTACCCGACCAGCTAGTCGGGACAAAACTGACCCGTGATGCCGGAGAAATTATTAATGATCCTGAAATTGATATTGTTATAGAACTGATCGGCGGTACAACTCTTGCCAAAAAATTTATCCTCGCTGCGATAGAACAGGGGAAACACGTTGTCACGGCAAATAAAGCCCTTTTATCCGAACATGGCATGGAAATTTTCCGTGCTGCGGCGAAAAAAAATGTGGAAGTTGGATTTGAGGCCAGCGTGGGAGGCGGCATCCCTCTTATCAAAACTGTCAAGGAGGGACTCGTAGCCAACAAAATTCTCGCCATCATGGGAATAATGAATGGCACTGCCAATTACATCCTCACCCAAATGACTGATCATGGCACACCATTTGAGAAGGTCCTGAAAGAGGCACAGAAAAAAGGATATGCCGAGGCTGATCCGACTTATGATGTTGAAGGTATCGACACCGCTCACAAGCTCGTCATTCTCATGACTCTGGCATTTGGAATGGATGTTCATCTGAAGGATATTATCTGCGAAGGAATCTCTCGTATTGAGCCAATTGACATTCAGTTTGCAAAAGAGTTTGGGTATCGGATCAAGCTGCTTGCCATAAGCCGAAACCATGGCGACCATATAGAGGCCAGCGTTCATCCGACGATGGTTCCAGAAAAACATATGCTGGCAACCGTCAATGGTGCATACAATGGTTTTTATTTCACCGGCGACATGGTCGAAAACGTGCTGCTTTACGGAAAAGGAGCAGGGAAGATGCCAACGGGAAGCGCTGTAGCTGCAGATGTTGTCGATATCGCCCGCAACATCGTTAATGGTGCAATTAACCGTGTTCCGAGTCTTTCCTACCTGCAGGAACATATTGCCCCACTTCCTATTACACCCACTGAAGAACTGCGTTGTCCCTATTATTTCAGGTTTACAACCCTTGACAAACCTGGTGTTCTTTCAAAAATCTCAGGCATACTTGGTAAATATGATATCAGTATCGAATCGGTAATCCAGAAGGGACGTGAGAAAAAAAGCAAAGTTCCTATCGTCATGCGCACTTATGAGGCACAAGAAGCTGCGGTGAAAAAGGCGCTTGACGAAATAAATGCACTGGATACGACCATGGCGCAGACTGTCAAAATCAGAATCCTGGCTGATGAAGGGAAATAACTGTGAAATATATCATTCTAGTTGGGGATGGTATTGGTGACCTGCCGATTGAAGAATTGAATGGAAAAACACCGCTTGAAGTCGCCAACACACCCGCGATGGATTTTGTAGCTGGTCATGGGCTGATCGGTCGCCTGCAGACAGTTCCTGATGGATTTCACCCGGGGAGCGATGTCGCTAATCTTTCACTTCTTGGCTACAGACCTGAAAAAGTTTATACAGGCAGGTCACCTTTAGAAGCAGCAAGTATGGGGGTCGATCTTGCTGACGGAGAAATCGCTTTTCGCTGCAATCTAGTCAACATGGAACAGAAGAATGGCAGAGTGACCATGGTCGACTATAGCGGTGGCCATATCGATACCGCTACTGCCGCACAGCTAATCGCCGCGATCAACCATGAAATTACCAGTGATATGTACACTCTCTATCCAGGAGTCAGTTACAGGCACCTCTTTGTTTACCGGGGTGATATCAGCGGGCTCAAGACTGTTCCTCCCCATGACTACAGCTGTCAGGACGTGACAGAACACTGGAAAAAATACGATAACTATCCAGAATTAAGAAATTTTATTGATAAATCCTCCATCATCCTCAACAATCATCCGCTTAACAAGGAACGGGTCAGGCAGGGCAAACTTCCTGCAAATGGTGTATGGCTCTGGGGCGAAGGTAAAGCTCCATCGATGACGACACTCTTACAAAATTTCGGAATCACTGGAGCGCTTATCTCTGCTGTAGATCTCCTGAAAGGAATTGGAGTTTATGCCGGAATGGAAATTATCAACGTTCCGGGAGCAACCGGCTATCTTGATACCAATTATCAAGGGAAGGTTGATGCTGCGCTCAAAGCCCTCGAAAAACATGATCTTGTGCTTATCCATGTTGAAGCACCGGATGAGACAGGACACCAAGGTCTTTTACGAGAAAAAATCAGAGCGATTGAAGATTTTGATAATCAGGTGGTTCAGGCAATGCTTGACGGTATTGCCGACCAATTCCCCTTTCGCATGGTTGTCTGTATGGACCATTACACACCAATAAGCCTGAAAACCCATATTGCTGTCCCTGTGCCTTTCAGTCTGTACGATTCCCGTTTCCCCGGAAGAAAAAACAATCTTACATACACTGAAAAAGAAGGTGAAAAGGCAAGTCTTGCCTTTACTAACGGTGAGGATTTTTTTAAATTCCTCATAGATAAGGACAAGCCTAAGCAATAATGGCATCACTAAAAATAACGCTTACAGAACCAATCCATATTTGTAGTTACAGGGTCCTGTATGGAGACACAGACGCGGGAGGAGTTGTATACAATGCCAACTATCTCCGCTTTTTTGAGTATGCCCGTTCAGAGTTTATGCGGGATTACGTTTTTTCTTATAAAGAGATTGAAGACGCTGGATTTGTTTTGCCAGTGGTTGAGTCATATGTCCGTTACAAAGCTCCTGCACGATACGACGACCAACTCATCATCAAAACATCCATGCAACAGGATTCGAGTATTTCCTGGCGCTTCAATCATAACGTCCTGCTCGCAACTAACGGCAAACTGCTCGTCAAGGGTTTTACCGTTCATGTTTGTATTGACAAAACAGGAAAACTTGCCAAATTACCTTTGAAATATCTTATCAAGATTCAGGAAGTATCCTCTGTCCCAGTTTTATAATTGGAGTCTTCTATAACATTTAACAAATATATGGGGTTTTATTT
>QKJV01000079.1 GCA_003249165.1 Desulfobulbaceae bacterium
TGAGGCAATCAGTTGTTTTAAAGAAACACTGAAAATTAATCCGCAACATAGCCCGGCTCATGGAAACCTTGGAGTTGTTTATCATATTCAGGGCAAGACTGAGGAAGCAATTGCTGCGTACAAAAAGTCGGAGAGTTTAGACGGAGGCTCCCCGGCAAACCGCCACATTCTTGATGCTCTTACCGGCAATCAAACCGCGCATCCACCTGAACAATATGTGAAAAATCTCTTTGACGGGTATGCGGCACGATTTGAAGCAAGCCTTGCAGCCATGGAGTATGAAATACCCATGCTGCTGCGCCGTACCCTTAATAAACTTCCTGTTCCACAACGTTTTTCCCGGGCTGTCGACTTGGGATGTGGAACGGGCCTTTCAGGAATGGCATTCCGCGATAAAGTCGATCACCTTGCAGGCGTTGATCTCTCCTCGAAGATGCTTGCTGTTGCGCAGAAGAAAAAAATTTATAACTCCCTCCATAATCAAGACTTGATTAACTTTCTCGATAATACGGAAACATTCTATGACCTTTTTGTGTTAACCGATGTTTTCGTCTATCTTGGAGACCTCAGTTCTGCATTTAGATCGATAAAGAGCCATTCACATTCCGGCACATATATCCTTTTTTCAATCGAACTTTGCCATGAGGCCGATTATGTTCTCAGAACGTCCGGACGCTATGCTCAATCCAAAGCATATATCGAACGACTTGCTGCTGAAAACAAAATGATCATTGAGCATAGGCAGGAAGCAGGCCTGCGTAAAGAGAAAGGGAGCTGGATTGATGGGGAAATATACATCTTACAAAAGATATAAGTACGATCTACAAAAAAAATTGTTAACATTTTTGCAGAGATAAATTGCAGCAGTTTCTCCTGATGAAAACTTCCCGGGATCTTGCTGAAGTTCATTAAGCAACCTGCGGTGGATGATCGGCTATAACGAGAAATGTCACCATGACTGAGGCCGGCTGAAAAAATAGACACCAACGCGCCGGTTCATTAAACAGAAAACGGAAGTGTCAAAATGGAGCGTCGGCAAAGGTCATGCCCGTCAACTCAAAACCGAACTGACCGATCTCTATCCTGCCAGTATTGTTAAAAGATGCTTCGCCCCTCCCTACCCACCACTATCGCCATAGAGCAACACATCGATCTCAAGACAGGTCCCGTTTATATCGATCCAACCCAATTACATCAGATCCTGATGAATCTATGCACAAACGCTTACCCCGCGAAGAAGGAGACTGGCGGAACCCTAACCATAAAAGTCACCAGCGAACAGATTGAGACTGGAACAATATGCAGCCAACCACCCCAGGTGCAACCAGGTCGATATGTACACCTCGAGGTTAGAGATACCGGCTGTGGAATACCGCCGGAAATTCAAAAACAAACTTTTGACCTTTTTTTTACCACCAAGGAAACGCAAAAAGCTACAGGGATGGGGCTAGCCATTCTGCACGGCACTATCAACGGCAGTGATGATTACATTACTCTAGACAGTACCCCTGGCAATGGGACAACATTTCATGTCTTTCTTCCGATAGTTGCTCCAAAGTCTCTGGCACAAAGCGTACCCGCCGAATCTATCACAGATAAAAATGAACATATCCTGCTTGTCGACGACAAGGAGATTTTGACTGCCATAATTAAAACATGCTTGAAGGGATGGAATACCAAGTGACGGTCCAAACAAACAGCTTCGAAGCTTGGGAACATTTTTCAACCGCCCTAATGAATTAATCTGGTTATCACAGATCAGACCATGCCGGGCATGACTGGCATGGACCTAGCCCACAGGATGCTTCAGGTGCGTCTCCAAATTCCAATCATCCTCTGTACAGGCTTAAGTCCTTTGATTTCAGAAGAAAGGGCAAAAGCCTCCGGCATTCAAGGCTTTTTGTTTAAACCCATCACCAAACAGGAACTTTCATTGCAGATACGCGATGTTTCCCGACAGAATTATATATTAGAACATTAACTTTTTACGATATTAACATATTAAATGGCCAGCTCCCAGTTTCAAAAGAATTCAAGAAGCTTTCAAGGAGAGAAAGATGCCAGGAAAACCTGCCCGTGAAGAATACAGAATTCTGGTAGAAAAGGTCCTTATTATGATTTGCCTGGCGAGCCGGTCTCTCCATGGAATGCAACTATTTCGATGGCATATGCCTGGCATTTTCTGGGAGAACTATGGAACAGGAAATAAGCAATGGCTGGGCGAAAGGGGTTCATCCGGAAGATTTTAACAGATGCCAGAAATTTATATGGAGAATTGCCCCCGAGAAGGGAAATTTTTGAAATAGGATCCCTTCTGTCTTTCCGTTTGTTTTTATACACGTTCAATATATTTATTAATACTGTGTCGATAAAGTCGTAAATATACTATTCTATTAAACAGTACTCAACACTAGAGGGAAAACACCTTGCTTTGCAGGCTGTTGAAAAAATATCCTGACAACATTTTGATTGATTTAAAAATGTCCTTTAATATGAAAAAGGATATCGTCCAGGTAAGCAGTGGCAAACGGACAAAGCAGGGTTACGGACAGTAAGAAAATTTCCCGGCGTAATGGTTGATACATGTGCAGCAGGTGGATTTTTGTAACATCAGAAACTTTTACAGAGGGAACCGTTTCTTTCGGTGCTGGAAAGAATATCTCCTTGATTGATGGGGACAACTCTTGAAAATCATTAACGATACAGATCCTTCAAAATTTTCATCGATGGCGACAGAGCATCAACTAAAATCTCCTCCATTTTGCAACCAATGTGACAATCCTATAGGAAGAAGAATAGCAAAGCGTTTTGGGGTTGCCCATGTTACCAGAAATGCCGACAAATCATTAATATGCCAAGTAAAACAGCAAGGAGACTTATATTTTACGCAACTTCAAAATTGGTCCATCTTTTACCAATATGTAGGGAAGAAATTACAAACATCATATTACTGTACAAAGTATAGGCGTATACGAGCAAAATTTAGTTTAAAGAGATTGGGTATGAAAGCGAGTCTTTGTGATCCGTTATGCGGGCTTTCAGTTCGTTATTTCAACACACCGCCTATAGCCATTGTTGTTGAGTTATAAAATGGAAACAATTGAATGAAAAACAAATCATGTTTTATTAATTTGATAGCAGGAAATCCCGACATATTTTCTATTGAGCACCGTATATTTAATTCGGCAACAATTCTTGTAAGCATAACAGCATTTATTACAATAATTTATAATTATATATTGAATAACAATATATACCAAACAATTGCATCTTTAATTTGCGGCATATTGTTTTTGTTTTGTTATATCTATTCATTAAAAATGAACAAGATAGACATATTAATTATTCCAACAGTTATTATTTTTCATACAACATTAATTGTCTCATTAATTTTTACAAATGGAATACACGGGAGCGTTCCTTATTTTTTCTTTTTATTAATCACATTTACTTCTATTTTTATAAAAAAAATTTTTAAATTTTATCTTTTATTTATACTAGTTTCAATATGTACAATTATTGTATTAGATTATTTTTACAATTTTTTGTTCATAAAATATGACAATAAAATACAAGAATATTATGACATCGGCATATCTTTAATAATTTGTCTTTCTATCAATGGAATAATAACGAATTTTATTTATAGAGAATATTGTAAAGAGAAAATATTAAATGACGAGATATTAAAACAAACAAAACAAGATAAAGAATTAATCGAACAAACTTTAAAGGAAATACGGATACTGAGAGGTCTTCTTCCTATTTGTTCAAATTGTAAAAAAATCAGGGATACTACAGGCTCTTGGAGTCAGATTGAAGAATATATACTTAAACATTCTGAGGCTCAATTCACCCATGGGATTTGCCCTGATTGTATCAAAAAACTTTACCCTGAGATTGCTTGTACAGATAAATAATTTCCAGAATCCATGAGGCATGATGCCATCTCCAAAAAATAGCTCACCCAATTAATGAGTATCTCTGCAGCAAATTTAAAGAACATAGTCTAATAATGTATGTTTCTTGATTTTTTATTGCCTATGCCAATACAATAAAATTAAAGGGTTCTTTAAGAAGAAACAATTCGAAACAGATGGGCATACTATTCATGAAAATTCTCATTACAGAAGACAACTTTGTTGCTCGCAAAATTCTCAGCAATTTCCTCCAAAAATATGGCCCTATTGATGTGGCCACGAATGGTATTGAAACCATTGAGGCTATCCAGCATGCCCTCAAAGAGGGCAACCCATATGATTTGATTTGCCTTGATATTAATATGCCGCGCATGGATGGATATGAAGCATTATGCGCAATACGTGCCCACGAAGAAGAAGCTAGGTTGATGGGAGAAAAGCGTTCAAAAATTATAATGACAACAGGGCTTAATGACGCAACGGCTGTTCTTACTTCTTTTAGACGGCAATGTGATGCGTTTCTCACCAAACCCATTACTCAAGAGAAAATTGAGGCTACGATAAAGGATCTTGAATTGTCGGAATTAAGAAGTTCACATAATTCTTCCTATTGAAGCCTCCCTTTTTTAATCAATTATCTCATCAAAGGACACTCCGTGATTCTTGATCTTGAGTTGTTCTGATCTAGTTTAAATAAAGGGTTTATAAATTAAAGATAAAGCCAAACCTGCTGAGAGACAGGGACGGAAAACTGCGGATTTTATTAAGATAGCTGGGTTGCCTGATTTATAGTGAAGGTAGCTCGGCTTTTTTTATTTTTAAAGTAATAGATATTTCAGCAAGGGAAAGCATTCAACGAATGGATATATAGCTCCGGCTCTTTTCGAGCAGGAATTGTTGAATAATAGATAAGCGGCTTAACCCCTTTTCCACTTTTTTGTGGCAGGATGAGATGCCGGTTATTATAGTTGATGACAACGTGTCAGCTTGTGCGAAAACAAAAATTCAACCATTCATGCCCGGGTCGAAAAAAACATAATCAACCTCTTGATGGTCGATTTGCCCAATCTGAGCCTCTGCCGGAAAATTCAGATTCAACTAGTAAGATGAGACACAAACTCAAAACCGACAGAGGACGTGAGCTTTACGCTAAGAGAAAAAGCACGGTGGAACCGGTTTTCGGTATTATCAAACACGTGATGGGGTTGCGACAATTTCTTCTTCGGGGCTTCAAGGCTGTTTCTGGCGAATGGACACTTGTGACCATGGCATGGAACATTAAAAGAATATTCGCCATACAAGCGTAATAAAAAGTCAAAGATCACTAAAAACGGCCTACATTTGATAAATTTTCCGACTTGCATCCAGTTTAATTAGTAAGGGTTGTCAAAGCGGTATTGTTTTAATTTTTGGACCTTTTTTTAGCGGCCTCCGGCGGTGCTGTGTCCGACAGACTCCTAGTGTAAGGAATATTTTTGTGATTTCAACGATTATAATTAGTGGTTGTCCCTACGGAATTTCTAAGGTAGTTGAACAAGATAAAATACCAGATATTGATGATTGAACATATATGGAGGCAATGGGGAAAGATTATTTTCATTTGTAAAATAAGACTATTCCATCACTAAATCAAATTGACATTCTTTTGGGGGGTCTTGGGAAAGAACAATATCCGCTCGACTTCGTCCTGATTCAGGAGGATGTCATCTTTAATTAACCGGAATTGCTCTCTTATTGGAAAGACCAAAGCAAAGTCAAATTCGTTGGAGCCTTTGTGTACGGCAAGACGCGATAATAGCCCAAGGATGCAGCAGATTCTAAAACAAGCCGATTGGCTCGAACTTGACCCACCCCAAATGGGCAATTCATCAACAACTAGAACACACCATGCAACGGAGGGAAAAATGAAGAAAATTATTGTGGCAATTCTGTGTGCATTAATGGTTACTGCCGGTTGTGTGAACCATAATCAGCAAGGTCCTGGAGTTGAGCACGGCTTAGGTGCGGCATTTGAGGGCCTGGCCCATCTTGTCCTCTCCCCGATTCAGATTGCGGCCGGATTAATGGAAGGGATTGCTGCATTGCCGTATTTTCTTTCAACTAACATTCATGAAATCAACCGAGGTCTGATTGATGCCCAAGCATCCATCTCCCTCGATGACACATACGATTCTGCGTATGGTAAGAGGTTGGCGCAGGTTCCTGATGATGGCGACACCGGCGAGGTGTTTAGGCGAATGAAACATGCAACCTATTATTTTCAGAAGGTTTTAAAGAGCTACGGAGTGCATGATTGGGATCGCTATATCCTGACGAGTATAGATACAGCAACTGATAAAGGCTATACCTTGTTCGCCGTCGTTCATCGTCCGGTTGATCAAATAACAGTTGTCGACAAATATGATAGTAGTCTCATCCGGACTTTTAATAAGTCAGCAAGATTATTTTATGAACCTTATGAAAGAGACATCGACGGTAATCCTCTTGACATAATCATAGATTATGCAGGGCTGCCCCGTAATGATGTGCAAAATCAGAAAGCACAGGCAATTTTGATTACCATGGCGGCGAATGCCGTGGTTCAGGGTAAAAGGAGCCCTGATTATTGGCAGGCAGAAAAGGATTGGATTGCCGGCGATTATTTGAGAATTACGGAAACCGGATTTAACAGGGTAAAAAATAGGTTGGGAATTAAATAATCCAGGGTTCGCAACTTGAAACGTATACCGACTTGTTGTCTTTTCTCTGCCAAAGAGATTGTAAAGAACTAAAACAAAAGGGGGGTTACCCTTGAAATAGGTTAACCCCTGTTTTAATTGAGGGTGCGAACGCGGCAGTCGAAGTTGCACTGGTGCGCCCCCGAAAAACAAGTTCATCTATATTCCAGTATGTTCTAATCGTAGGGCAGAGTGCGTAGGGAATGTTGAAATGGTGCAGTAATTAACTGTCTTTCAAGACATATTGGTAGCCCGGAGAAAGAGATGTGGAGTCCGTTAGTGGCTCTTTTCAGTTCAGAAAAGGCCGTTTCGGAAAGACAGAAGTATTGCCGGCAGCGGTCCGGATCCCTGGTTATCCGGTGACCAAACCCTGCCCCACCAACATGCCAGCCGAGGACAAATTCTCATTTGTTTTCTCCGGCGAGGTGATACATCACAGGCTGTGATCGTTGACAGAATCCGATCAACACTCAGCAAAATCATTGTGAGAGGAGGAGAGATGATCCCTTTCAAGACCAAAATCATAATCGCGGCCATTATTGTGTCCCTCCTCGCAGGGGGCTGTTGCCGTCCCAACCCCGCCTACCTGGAACCGACCGGGAGGGCGGCCAGCGTACCCGGCCAACCGGAGCCGGAATTCTCCCAGTATGTAGAGGACAGCCGGACAAACATCAAAGAGATTCTGGACGACATTCGTTTCAAATCGGGAAAGAGTCCCTACTTGGGTGGCTATACCAGCGCAGAGGCGGCCATCATGCGGGGGCCCTTCCAGTTGCCGGAGAAAGACAGCGACATCTGCTGGGACCCCGCCCTAGGAAGCGGCAAGGGCTTTCTGCTTATCCATGGTCTGACTGACTCCCCCTATCTCATGCGCAGCATCGGGGACTCCCTGCACAAGGCCTATCCGTGTTCCCTGGTCCGGGCCGTCTTATTGCCCGGTCACGGCACCGTAGCTGGCGACTCCCTGACGATGAAGCATGAAGACTGGATGCGCATCACCGATTACGGTGTCCGGAGCTTCCAGAAGATGGACAAAATCAGGGACCTCTACCTAGTCGGTTTTTCGACCGGCACCGCCCTGGCCATCAGATACATGAATGAAGGATCGAGTACAGACAAGATCAAAGGCCTGATCCTGGTGTCGACAGCCGTCAAGGCGAAGTCTAAACTGGCCTGGCTAGCCGGCACCGTCGGCCTGTTCAAGAAGTGGACCGACATCTATAACGAACAGGATGCCGCCCGCTACGAGTCGTTCTCCTTCAATGCGGGCGCCGAGTTTTACCAACTGACCAAAGGACTGGTCGACAGCCGATATACCCTCCACGTCCCAGTGCTGATGGCGGTGAGTGCGGACGACGATACCATTGACGCCGAAGCGGCCCGGGACTTTTTCTGTCATTTCACCACCTCGGAACGGCGAGCCCTCATCTGGTATGAGTATGCCTTTACCGATGACCGGTCGGAGCCGCCCTGCAAGGATATCGCCACGGTCAGACTGAACGGCATTGAACAGGACTTTGAGGGTACTCCATACCGATTTGCCTCTTTTGCCCATACCGCCCTCTCCATGAGTCCGATCGATGGCCACTACGGCGTTAACGGAAAATACCGGAACTGCAAGTCCTATGAGGACAGACAGGATGCCGCCGGTTTCGCAAACTGCCAGAAGGGGTCGATGGAGACCATCTTCAGCGAGAACAATGTCGCTTCCTTGAGAGACGAAAATGGCCAGAAACTGCGTTACGATTTCTGGCGACGGGGAACTTTCAACCCTGATTACCCTAGATTGGAAAAGAGCATCCTCTGTTTCACGAACGACGATTGCCGGCTGGAGAATGTCCTCGAATTGAGCAAGTAAACTCCCTCTCGGGATCAGGATAGACAGCTCACTTTCGGTTGATGGGCGAAACCTTGAGATCGACATTCCTGTGAATCATGAGTCTGGGGTTAAATGGACTGGGAAAGGGGCATATGAAGCATTTGTAAGAGTGTGATGGGGGACGCTCTTACAAAATAAAATTGAGGCAACGGGAAGGCTGGTCAACGAAATGAATTCAAGGGACTTCCATATTTTGTTCCAACAATATCTGGAGAAAGGGGGATTTATTTTATTCAGATTGCCACATCGAATCTACTTGCTTCTCCTCATTTTCAAATCTGAAGGTGTCTACTGTACATATTACCCTTTAGAGCGCGTTTTCGCGCGAATGTTCGTGGTACCCTTAACCGGAATTCAATGCGTCAGAGCAAAATCGTACATTTAGGCCAAAAAGGGGGGCAAATTAGAACAGTTGGTGGGTTTCAAACAAAAATGCGCCCAAATTGAACAAGAGTATATCTGTAATTCAAGATGCAACAAACAGCTAATAAATAGGCGGGGGTTGAATTGCCGGACTGGAGAAGTTCACAAAATTCTTCCTGTTGAATCCCCCATTTTATTAATCAATTTTCTCATTAGAGGGTAAGCAGTTTACGTTAATGTGTTACCCATACGTTACCCAATACCCAAAAAACAAAAAAGGAGTTAAGCCGACTTGACTTAACCCCTTGAATTTACTGGCGCACCCGGCAGGATTCGAACCTGCGACCTACGGATTCGTAGTCCGGCACTCTATCCAGCTGAGCTACGGGTGCTTTTTTTAAAGAAGTGACTTTATACCTTATATGAATAAATTCATCAATACAATTTTTCCTTTTTCACCATACAGAACGTAAACCCTGCTTCTTTCTCATCTGATCGAGCCGTCTTTCCAGATCAACCCGCCAGACAGCATGGATACGCGCTCCGGAAGGTGCAATCAGCTCGGGGAGACCATAAACGAGACGATCTGCCGCCCGACTCGCCTCAATGACTGCTTCGATCGAACGTGCGCCGAACTTATATTGTGCTATCAATAGACGTAACAGCAGACCTGATGTTTTCCGCGCTGCCTTTTTCCAGTGCGTATCCATTTGATGGGCAATAATAAATGCCCTTTTCAAAAGAATGCGACGTAACTCCTCAAGTTCATCCTGAGATGCCGAATCTCTCAGCAATTCATCAGGAATTTCAATCCCGTCAATATCCAGCACAACCCGCAAACGGCTCATGAAATCGGGAATCTTAAGCGTTTTGGCCATCAGCAGTTCCTGCGGGGTAGTCTTGCTTAACATTTCTTCCATTGCTGTCCAGCTTGTTTTAACCCCTCCGGCAAACACGAAAATCGATCTTCCGATATAATAAGGAATACCATGCACATAAGTAACACCATCCTGCATGGAAGGAAGGAAATAGCGCAGATAACCGAATTCATGGCCACCATATCGACAATCAAACTCATCCCAGAAGGTTATGGGAACTTTACCTTTAGCAACCGAGGCACGGACCAGATCAATTGCTGAGTTAATCTCGTCAGGCTCGGCAAATTGTGTCAGATTGAACTCAAAAAAATCAAAGGGATCATTATCAAACTTTCGCCCGATCACCTTAGCGACTTCTTTCACAGCAAAGGACTTTCCGGAACCGGGGGGTCCGAAGACCCCAATGCAGAGAGGTCGTTGGAAACTCTCCTTTGTGACATAAGAATCCATAACAGACTGCAATGTCAAAACTGGACCGATTTCAGCCGGATCCGTTGTCCGCAGATTCCCCACATTAAACATACGGAGATTCTTGAAGCCGCTTTTCCGACTCACCTCCTCTTTCAGATAATGCAGAATTTCCAGGATAATATCCATGTAACCCGGGGGAACAGCACCGGCGCGCACAGCGGCGTGTGCCGAACGGCAACCTGACTCGGCAAAAAATGAGCGAAGCCCTGCCATTTTTCCCTTACACCACTCCTGGGCGGAAACATTTTCAAGGCTTTTGTCAAATTCCGCAGAAAAAGCCGGCAGCTCGACAAAAAATGGATCATTGTGATCAAGATAGGAACAGGGAGCACCGTTTGGGAAGGTTGAGGTAAAATCAAGATTAGGCAGCTCAAGAGAATCATTAAAATAATACCCCTGATCATACAGGAGTTGCCAGTTCATGATGGTCCTTTTTGAAAAATCACAAAAAAAGCTTCGCCCGGCAACCACCTCTCCCATACGGATGAAATCCAGAGCCAGCATAGAAGTTACCAGGGTATCATAGGCAGGCACCGATCCTTTCTGCCGCGGCGAACTCTTTTCCGGCAGACTCCCTTCCCTGTGTCTGAAAAAAACCTTTTTCGGACTGACGTAGAGAAGTCCATGGGGAAACATTTCTATCATAATATGGCAACGAAAACGATCACGCTGAGCCTCCCACAAACCTACTTCCGGAGAACGCAGAGCACGAAGACACATGGCGACAATGGACTCCCAGACCACGGAACTATCCATCTCCATACGGGTGGTCTCCAAGTCGGATAGCCGGCCAAAAAGGACAAAATTTTCTCCGAACTGTTTCGCCCATTCTTCCCAATGGGCGACGCTGATCCCCATGGCAATGACCCATGCCGTGGGATTGAGCTTTTTCAACTCCGGGGCAATCTGGGGAGGGCGACCTCCATCATCAACTACCATGATGCCGTTATGCCCGCTCAACTTTGCACGATTCTCGTCCGTAATGACTAGAGCATTTTCATCGGAACCACGACCGGCAAAAGGAAGAATCTGGTGGACCATAAACCAGCCATGGTCCTTGTCGATTTCCGGACGCTGCCTTTTTCTGAAAATCTGAAAAATGTCCTTCTGCTCACCATAGGTGATAGTGGTGATCAGCGGACTCAGATTCTCACTGGTCAGATAGGACCCCAACCAGACGAGGCATTGTTCGAGACGGCCGTGCTCAACAGCGATTTTACCTGCCAGAAGTTCAACAAAATCACCGGGGTTATATCCATAGGCCGGAAGATTGCCCTCTTCAATCAGGCTTACTTCCTTAATAGGCAGGTTACGGATCTTAACCTTTGAACCCAAAAAAAGGATCTTCTGTTTTTCATCATTTGTTGCCATTTGTCCGTTTCTCCCCTATAGAGCGGATATCCAAATGCAGTAAATTAGATAGTTGAAAAAATTTCGAAATCCTCAAAATATAATTATTTTCTTATCCTATCACATTGACACCGATTTACTTTTTATTTACTTTTCCTGCAACTGAAAGATATGGTCCAACTTTTTCACAGCTTCATTTCAAGACAGGAACAAAAAAACAACAATGGACGAAGTACCTGAAGTAGTTGAAATGCCAATTGACGGTATCCTGGATCTGCATACCTTTAATCCCAGAGAAATAAAAAAACTTGTCCCCGAATATATCCGTGTCTGCCGGGAACATGACATTTTCCTGATCCGGATTATCCACGGAAAAGGCACAGGAACACTCCAACGTATGGTACACTCCATCCTGGAAAAAATGCCCGAGGTTGTTTCTTTCCGGCTTGCTCACGAGGACGGAAGTGGATGGGGAGCCACCCTTGTAGATCTCGCCGCCGGTTAAACCATACAATTGCAAACGCCCGTCCTTACTGCAGCTCCTGAGCAGTATCTTTCATGCAGCAAACTGACAGCATCCACATACAAATAAACCTTTCACATCAATGTGATTACATCAAAAAAGCTCAGGATGATAACCAGGCACGGCATGAAAGTGCATAACAGAATGTTTTCATACCGGAAATATTCCCCCCTATATTTTTTTAAAACTATTCTTATTATTTAATTGTAAATCATTCATTGGGAAAAATCTGTTCAATCGAAAAATACCGTACCGATTTTGTAAATATATATAATGAGGCGATCATTATGGAAAATTCAAAAAAAATTCCAAATCAGACAAAGACGTTCGTTTTACTTTTTCTTTTGACCGTCCTGGCAACAGGTATAACTGCTTGCAGTACGGGAAGTTATGGGCGGCTTGATTTTACCCTGTCCGTAAACGACATATTCGAGTCAGTCAAGGTGTTACCAGATCACAATTATTACTATATTGGCCCTGACGCTGAACCGGTGGCCATTATCGCCATTGAAAAAAAATATCAACTTACCCCGAGTTTGTGGAAAAAAATTGACCTTACGCCAGAGCAACTTACCGCATGGATGGAGCGAATTGATAACAAATATAGAGTTAGCAACAAATACGATGGGGCAATTATACTTGACCAAAACGGCGTCC
>QKJV01000148.1 GCA_003249165.1 Desulfobulbaceae bacterium
CGGGTGGGCAACAACCGAAATAATTCCGACGTTTCGGTGACCCAAATCTATTAAATGTTTAACCGCCACAGCCATTGCCGACTCAGGGTCAAAATCAACGAAATCCAGCCCATCATTATTTTCACAGCGTCCGATCATCACAAATGGCAAATTATGCTGGCGCAGTAATTTCACACGCCAGTCATCCATGCGAATTTCCATTAGAACCATACCATCACACTGATTCGTGCGGTAAAAATCTAAAAGGCTATTTTCTTCAAGGGATTGAGTTACCAAATGCAGAGAATAATTGTGTTCTTCACAAGCTGTTTTCGCCCCTGTTATAAAATCGAGAGAAACTTGATTGGATGCGGCTAATTTATACGGATAATGAAAAGATATCACTCTTGTTTTGCCTGATGTTATCTGCTTCCATTGCATGCTGCGGGCATATCCCAGTTCGTCGATTACCTCCAAAACCTTTTGACGTGTCTCTTCCGAGACATCTGGTTTATCATTCAAGATCCGAGACACCGTTGCTACTGAGACATTTGCCAATCTGGCCACATCTCTAATCGTTGCTTTCTTCTTCATTGACATTCAACCAAATCCCAAATTTTGTTATGTAACTGTTACCGTAACTAGTTACAGTGTGACACAAATTTTAGTTTTTGTCAATATACTTGACTTAGTCGCTCAGGGCTTTCTCAAAGTAGTTGAGGTGGGGGTAGAAAAAGTGACCTTACTTGGTTATGCTTTTGTGTAGCGCACAAAACAAGAACTCAAGGAAGGTCGAGATGGAGTCTAACACAGGACAAGTATTCAATTTGGTCACTCTGTATGATCGTTTTCAGGAAATACAAGATAAGCGCAAACCAAAAGGGAAGCGCTATGCACTGGCGACGATCCTGATAGGTATGTTTTTAGCCAAGATGTGTGGGGAAGACAAACCCAGCGGGATTGCGGAATGGGTCAGGCTGCGCGAACAATGGATTACCAGGATGCTGGGATTGAAACGGGAACGCATGCCCCATCACAATACTTATCGGCGTGTTCTGGCAGATGTGATCGATGAAGCGGAATTTGAAGACCTGGCCAGGGAGCACTTCAAGCACTGCGGGGAGGCCGGGTACCAGGTGGTGGTCTCTATGGATGGCAAAATGGCACGTGGAACGATCGATCTAGAAGCAAGTGATGGCTTGTATCTGCTGGCAGCCTATTTGCCAGGTGAAGGTGTCACCCTAGCACAAGTAGCCATTGAGAGCAAACAAAATGAAATCTCAGCCGCTCCCCAACTGCTTACGTGCATAAACTTACGCAATAAAGTAGTTATTGGAGATGCTCTGCACACGCAAAGGCAGGTTTCTATCCAGATTGGAACCGCGAATGGCAACTTCCTTTGGGTTGTGAAGGGCAATCAGCCCCAACTTCTGCAAGATTTGCATGACTGGTTCGACACCACCATCCCCTTGCTGCCTGGCATGGGCTGTCCACCAAAAGACTTCCGTTCCGCGACCGTAACCAGCAAAGGGCATGGTCGTCTCGAAGTGCGCACCTTGACTACCAGCAGCCAGCTCAACGATTTCCTGGATTGGCCTTTCCTACAGCAAGTTTTCAAGCTGGAACGTTTAGTGACAATTCAAAAAACAGGACAAACCAGGCACGAGATTCTCTATGGCATAACCAGCTTATCGGCAGAACAGGCTTCTCCCAGTCAACTATTGCAATTGCTGCGCTCTTATTGGGGCATTGAGAATGGCTTGCATTACCGTCGGGATGTTACCTTGCATGAAGATCAAACCCGCTTCACCAAAGATTCTGCTGCCCATATCATGAGCATCATCAACAATATTGTTCTCGCTCTTATCGCAAAGACTGGTTACGCATTTGTCCCTTCTGCCAGACGCTATTTTGCCGCAAACTTGGAGGAGGCCTTCAAGCTACTCGTTTAACTTTGAGAAAGCCCTGACTGAAATTCAGACATTAGATCGGACAGGCAAAATAAGAGAAGCAAAAGAAGAGAGTGCATGAGATGAAATTGGCAAGAAAACATGCTGAGGGATGGTCAGTTTGAGTTTCAAAAGTAGAAACAAGCCAGAGTACAGTTTGTGTTTGCGGGTTCCTTCAGGGAACAGGGTTGAACGCAGGTTTTCACCTAGCCAGAGGCCAATGGTGTAGGCGATCAGCAATAAGGCCACCATCTTTTCCATGTGGTCTCGACGTTTGTTCATCAGTTTTTCCAAGCCGAGTAGACTTTTCATATCGCGGAAACTTTCATCGATCTTCATGCGTTCGAAATAAATGTCTAAACCCTGCCTGGCATCTAGATTAGTCATGATCCAAACAGGTTTGCTAAAACCTTTCTGCCAAATTCCAATCACGTTCACGAAGATTTTGCCCATATAGAAGACCTTGTTTAGGATGCGTGTCTCTCCTTTGCAGATACTCAAGGCGACCAGCTTACCTTGCTGGTCGGTGAACTTAGGTCCTTCTTTGAGCCGGATAATAAAGTTGATCTCTTCAAAGACCAGAGTTTCCATCAATTCCAGGTAACTGAATTCTCTATCTAACGCTAAAGGCTTATCACCGAGCAGTTCTTTGATCTGGGCAAAAGCTTCGAAGTGATGTTGGTTACGTGATGTAGCTTCGTCGTTGATGGTTTTGGATGAATAGTTCACCGCATGACAAGGGATCGTTTGCCCGTGAAAGGGTGTCGACAAGATCAACAACCAGTATCCACTAGTCTTGCCATCACTGAGGGTACCTACGTACTCGCTTTTCTTAGCCTGTGGACGTGGCATCTCAGTTGGATCCCCAATCACAAAGGCTGCTTCCTCCTGAAATAGCCTCAGCAAGGCCTGTTGTGGAGAACTCTTTACCAGAAATCGTTGGATGCCTTTGTAATTCGCATCTTCTTTTCCCCTCATTTCTCGGGCAATATCACTCATGCGTGGAGAGCGAGATTTCAGGATACCTTCAATTATTCCCTTTGCTTTTTTAGCTGTATCCGCATCGTCAAATACTTGCTGCACAAACTGCAAAAGTTGTGTAAACTTGTCCATGGAAATCTCCTTTTCTAGATTGTGACACCAAGCCCACAACTCTAGTTTAGGAGATTTCCTCTTTGTCCGAAATAATGTCCATTGTTCAGTTATCATTCATGGTTTCATTACAATTTTTTAAATGTACTTTTTAGGATTTGTGTTAGTATTTAAGTAACATAGCCGTGTTGATGAGTTATTGTTACTATGTTTATATGTAGAATTATTCTTATCGGTTGTTACCTTTTGCATAGGATAACCGTCATGTATATGGCGGATGGTGTGAATTAATTCATGATGGAAGATACATCCGCCTTACTGAAGGCTGCTAGGCGACTCGATCAAGATGCATTGGCGCAGATTTTCGATCTCTATGCGCCAATCATCTACAAT
>QKJV01000088.1 GCA_003249165.1 Desulfobulbaceae bacterium
CTGTTTCTGATATCTCCTCATGTTATAAATCCTGAAATATTTTTTTTGGATTTATATGTCTTTTTTTATCTAAAATTTGTTGAGAATATATTGTGGAAAAAATTAAGATTAATTCAGTTACGAAAATATTCGGGAAAGATCCGAAAAAAGCACTGGTCCTTCTCGAAAATGGTCTTGATAAGAATGAAATATTTAAGAGAACAGGTCAGGCTGTAGGACTTACAAATATAAATTTTTCCATAAAGAAAGGAGAAATTCTCGTTGTTATGGGTCTGAGTGGGAGCGGAAAATCTACTCTTATTCGATGTATTAATCGGCTGATTGAACCTACAAAAGGCAGCATTTTAATCGATGATCAAGAGGTAACACATTTGTCAAATGATCAACTTGTTGCATTAAGAAGAAAGAAGTTTGGAATGGTTTTCCAACATTTCGGCCTTTTTCCTCATAGAACGGTGCTCGAAAATACTGAATTTGGTTTGGAAGTGCAAAATGTCACTAAAGAAACCAGGGAAAAGGAAGCACGGAATGCTTTAAAACTTGTTGGTTTGGAAGGATGGGAAGATGCCAACACAGCTCAACTTAGCGGTGGAATGCAGCAAAGGGTTGGTTTAGCAAGAGCCTTGGCTGTCAATCCTGATATCCTTCTTATGGACGAAGCATTCAGCGCATTAGATCCTATGATTCGGCGCGATATGCAGCATGAACTAGTATCGCTGCAGGGCAGGCTTCAGAAAACAATAATTTTTGTCAGTCATGATCTCGATGAAGCTCTAAAGATTGGTGACCGGATAGTATTGATGAAGGATGGAAGGGTGATACAGATAGGCACGGCTGAGGAAATTTTGACTAATCCTGCAAACAGATATGTGGAACGTTTCGTCGAAAATGTTGATCGTTCGCAGGTTTTGACAGCGGAATCAGTTATGAATAAGGCGAGGGTTGTTGCATACCCACATGATGGCCCTCGTACAGTTCTGCATAAAATGCGAGATGAAGGGATATCCAATATTTACGTCGTTAAGCGGGATTATACACTGATTGGGATGATCAGGGCTGAAGAGGCTAAAAAAGCAGTTGACGATGGAAGAAATTCAATATCAGACATTATCATCGAAGATATTCCCCACATCAGAAATGATGAGTTGTTGAGTAATGTTATTTCCGCTCTGGCCGGATTGTCAATAGCCTTGCCTGTTGTTGACGGGGATAACAAACTTCTTGGTGTTATTGTCAAAGGTTCAGTTCTTTCCGCGCTGGCGGAATAGGAGGTTTTGTATGGGATTTTATGTTCCCAAGTTTCCGCTCGATAAACTGATTGAAACAATTCTTAATTTTCTTACAGTAAATTTTTCTTTTATTACCAAATCATTAAGTAAGGTTATCGGCAATGTAATCGAAGCAATAGTCCAAGTATTAATGTTTGTTCCACCTTGGCTGTTAATATTTATGCTTGCTGGTTTGGGTTGGCGCTTAGCTGGTAAGCGGGCTGCTTTTATGACTTTTGTCGGTTTGGGTTTGTTGTGGAACCTCAGACTGTGGCTTCCTACTATAGAAACAGTGACATTGGTTATTCTGGCAACTTTTGTTGCTGTTTTAATTGGTTTGCCTCTTGGTATTCTTGCCGCCCTATTTCCAGGTTTCAAAAAGATAATCATGCCGGTCCTCGATTTTATGCAGACCATGCCTGCATTTGTCTACCTTATTCCTGCAATTCCTTTTTTTGGTTTAGGTCCTGTTTCAGCAATTTTTGCAACCGTTATTTTTGCAATGCCCCCTGCGATTCGACTTACCGTACTCGGCATTACCCAGGTTCCAAACGAGTTGATCGAAGCGGCGGATGCCTTTGGCGCAACCCGTAAACAGAAATTGTTAAAGGTGCAACTTCCTTTGGCTGTTCCGACAATCATGGCTGGAGTGAATCAGACTATTATGCTTGCATTATCAATGGTTGTTATTGCTGCAATGATTGGGGCAGGGGGACTTGGAGGGGAAGTATGGAAAGCAATTCAGCGTTTGAAACCAGGGATGGGATTTGAAGCGGGGATTGCTATTGTCATCCTGGCGATGATTCTTGATCGTTTTACGCAAAAAATAGGGCAGAAATATAAATAACTCATTACGAATTCATGAAAAAACAAAAAATAAAGGGAAGGAGGTTACCTCGTGAGGAGATTATTTGCCCTAGCGGGCACAATTATGATGCTGTTGTGGCTGGTCGGCTGCTCGCAGAATCAAAATGAAGAAGAGCAAAAGGCTCCCGAGATAAAGCATACGGCCCAGGATAAGGGGCATGTCAATCTTGTTTATGTTGAATGGTCGAGTGAGGTTGCGAGTACGAATGTCGTGCGAGTTGTTCTTGAATCACAAGGTTATGATGTGAAAATTATTCCCGTTAGTGCGGCAGCGATGTGGCAGGCTGTGGCTTCAGGTGATGCTGATGGTATGGTTGCAGCCTGGTTGCCGACAACTCATGGGCAGTATCTGCAGGAGTTGGGTGATAAACTAGTTGATCTTGGTCCTAATCTGCAAGGTACAAAAATTGGTTTGGTTGTGCCGTCTTATGTAACTGTGAACTCTATTGAAGATTTACCAGCTCATGCTGACCAATTTGAAGGTAAAATAATTGGCATTGATCCTGGTGCAGGTTTGATGAGTAAGACAGAAAAAGTCATGGCTGATTATAACCTGAACAATTTTAAACTGGTTTCCGGTAGTGGCGCGACAATGACTGCAGCACTGCAGGACGCGATTAAAAATAATCAATGGATCGTTGTGACCGGTTGGACCCCGCACTGGATGTTTGCCAGATGGGATCTGAAATATCTTGATGATCCTAAAAAAATCTATGGTGGCGAAGAACATATAAACACTATTGTGCGAAAAGGACTGGAGCACGATATGCCTGAAGTTTATGCTATTTTGGATAATTTCTCCTGGACTCCGGAGGATATGGCGACCGTCATGGTTTGGAACCAGGAAGAAGGAGCAGATCCATACTCTACAGCCAAGCGTTGGGTGCAGGAAAACCCTGCAAAGGTACAGGGCTGGCTTCCTGAATAAATTCCCCCTTTTTTTATAAATCTAAAGAGTGTCTTGAATAATGAGAACTTTCGCTTGAGATCAAAAAACAGCGAAAATGGAAAAGCGCAGCATATTGGGTATATGTGAGCATTTTTCACTTTCGCTGTGCCCCAGAGATCGAGCGAAAAGGCAATCATTCAAGATGCCCTCAAGATGTATTAGTTCTTCTCGGCTAGATCCCGTCGGAAAGAACAGGGGATACCTTTGTCATATGATTAGTGCTTGAGAGAAGAAGAGATAATTTTGTTTTATCCCGTTACATAGAAGACGAAAGAAGGAGGGGGAAAATGTCGCGAAAATTGAAAATGATGCCTGCTGCGTTCCTGTCGTTCCTGTTGACTGCAGGAATGTATACAACAGACGCCAACGCCGGATTTGAGGTTGGACCGGTTAAAATTGGCGGAGCCATCCGGGCTAACTATATCAATGGTGATTACCAAAAAAGCGGAGGAGACGGTCCCGAACGGGGAGATAATGGTGGAGACATGGAACTGGACACATTCCGTATCAATCTCGATTATGCCCAGGGTAATTGGATCGGTAAAGCCGAATATCGTTGGTATACAGGTTATAACTTTTTACACACGGGGTGGCTGGGCTATAAATTTTCAGAAAAAAGCCAGGTTCAGGTCGGACTCAATCGTGTTCCATTCGGAGTTGGTGATTATGGGCCGGCAAACAGTTGGTTCTTTGATCAGCATTACTATGTCGGTCTCGCAGACGATATGGACATGGGTGTAAAATATAGCACGAAAAGGGGGAATCTCTTACTTGATTTTGCCTATTACTGCATGGCGGAACCGAGTTTTAATGGTGACAGCGAGGAAAGTGCACGGTACTCCTACGATATTGTCGATAATGGTGGGGAATATTCGCATTATGAAGAAAAAAATCAGATAAACGCAAGGGCAATCTACAGCTTGCCATTTAAAATGCTGCCAACAGATTTGGGTGTCTCTCTACAGTGGGGTGAACTGAAGGCAGACAGTGATTACGCTGATGACAGCAATGCATGGGCTGCCTCAATTCATAGCAAAACGACTATTGGTAACTGGCAGATCATGTTGCAGTTGACGAAATATGACTATGACGTTGACTACAATTCTGATACGGGATTGACAAATGATCTGGTCGTAATGGGGGCGTATGATTTTGCCTGGCCCGTAGCGAGTAAAGGAATCATTCCGGCAGCAGCGATTAGTTATACTTGGAAACCGGAGATTGAATGGATTGATTCTGTAACATTCTACAACGACTACAGTGTCATTATTAAGGATGGCAAGATGACTGATGGAACTGAATTCAATGACAGCGCCATGAACGTTACAGGCATGGCGATTGCCAGTGGAGGTTGGTATATTTATGTAGATTATGCTTATTCTAACGGCAATTATTTTGTTGGTAATGATGGAGACATCTATGGCTCAACATATGCCTCATCAAGGGTTGGAGACTTTGGTGCTGATCTCAATGACGACTGGAACGGTCGTTTCAATATTAATTTTGGTTTTTATTTTTAAAGAGGAACAAGCGTATCCGGTTGAATGCATAATTTCGATCAGGTTCTATTTTTGCGCAAAGGGGTACATTTCGTATCCTTTTTTTTTGTCTTTTTTAGAGGAATATCCAGTGGTTTGCCTCACCTCCTCTCCTTGGAAAATAATCCTGCCCGCCCCAGAGCTCCAACCGCTGGGCTAGCCGAAAGTTCATAGCAACAACCATTCCATTATTTAATGTCCTGCCTTATAGGATTGTCTTGTGAAACTGGATGCCTATTAATCGACAAAGCCTATTTTCTGCCTAATTTCCACATTATTCTCGTACATAAAATATTAAAATGTTCAAATGTTTAGACTGAAGAGCATAATAATTGGCCTGAAAATTGAATCAATCGTTTTTAGATCAAAAAGTCATTGATGACAATTCGAAAAAGAACTGTCACAAGTTTTCCGGCTATCATGCGGGGATAAAATTTCCGTTTTTTTGCCGATTTTGTTGGATAGGAGAGATAGAAGTTCTTCTCGTACACTAAAATAATCTGTTCAGAGCGTTGAGTGCTGAGTTGACAGAAAGTAAGAGGAAATTGCATTTCTATTTATTCGGAAATGTGGATGTCGGTAAAGTTGACACGACGTTAAATAAGAGAAAAGGAGTGATGAATTATGGGAATGAACAGTGAAATAGAAAGTGCAGTAAATTGGGATGCAGAAGGTGTGAATATGGGAGACAGTATTCGTGTTGCTATTCAAAAGATGAGTTCTAGCAAAACTTCGGCCCTCACAGTGATATCTGGAGGGAAAGTGGTTGGGGTACTGACGGACATGGATTTAATGATGTGTATTGACGAAAAAAAAGATTTTGATAAAACAAACGCCTCTGCATGTATGACACCTTGTGAAATAGTTGGTACCGAACGGTCGAAAACACCCTGTGTGCAGCTTGATGCATCGCAATCAGTTGCGGATGCTCTTGGCGTAATGACTCTTGGCGGAGTTCATAATATGCTGGTTACCGGCACGGATGAGCGTATAGGCATTGTTTCCATAGTGGATCTGCTAAAGCTGGCTATCTCATAGTAGCGTTTTCTCGGGAATCAGGCTTTCAGCGAATAAGGGATAGCCTCTGTATGATAGTCTTTGGGTATCTGCCAAAATGGCGCCAAAACTGTTTCGTTGCAGCAATGCTTAAAGTGTATTTGAAAATGTGACAACCACTGTGTCGAGGCGGTGGTTGTCGGTTCAATATATTCCCTAGTCTGTTGTGGGTCTTTATTGTGTTTTTTCAGAGACCTGTCTTAGTTACGCTTCTGAAGGAGCAATGCACAAGTGGCATGGTTGAATTACTTTGATATCCTGGCGGTAAAATGCATCGTGTCAATCCACGTAACTTACATCCTAAATCCTAAACAGAGTTATCTCAAAAGTATAGATTGATCTTGTGAAGGAGATGTTGCTCCAAATATTACCATTCATATAGGGGAAAAATGAACAAGAAAGATATAATTGATGGACCGGGACAATGTCTCTGCAAACACGGATTAACACGACGCGGTTTTTTGACAACGGTGGGAGTTGGAGCTGTGTCAGCCATTGTCGCATCTGGGAAAATTTCGGCTGCAGAAGAGAATGTTCCAGAAGCGACCGCTGAAAAAGTGATGGTTGAGAAAATGGTTGCGGTCAACCTTTTAGTCAATGATCAACATCACAGGATGCTGATTGAGCCGCGTTGGTCTCTTCTTCATGTCTTACGGGAGCATTTGGAACTGACAGGTACCAAGGTTGGTTGTGAACGGGGCGAATGCGGAGCATGTACGGTGCTTATCGACGATGTCCCTCGTTACGCCTGCCTTACTCTCGCTGTGGAGGCTGAAGGTAAAAAGATTACGACAATTGAAGGATTAATGCAGGGTGAAGATCCCGGACCTGTTCAACAGGCTTTTATAAAAGAGGATGCGATGCAGTGTGGTTATTGTACCCCGGGACAAATTATGTCGATTGAGGGACTTCTCCGTGCCAATTCCCAACCTTCAACAGAAGAAATTCGGATGGCGGTTAGCGGAAATATCTGCCGGTGCGGCACCTATGCCCATATTGTTAAGGCGGCGAGTAGGGCAGCCTCTTTAAAGCAGAGCTGATCATTTATCGATTCTCAAAATGAGGTACGATAATGAAGGATGATGATAATTTGTATGCGGTGAGGGATGTTGCCATGCCGGAGACCCCGCTGCCTGGACAAAAGCCTGCGGATTGGGGCAAAACGGCGGTGATCGGCCATGGAACTCCCCGGGTTGACGCCTATGAGCGGGTAAGTGGCACAGCTGTTTACCCATCTGACGTTGTGTTGCCTAATATGCTGTATGGAGCCATTCTTCGCTGCCCCTATCCTCATGCCCGGGTAAAGAATGTGGATATTGCTGATGCGGAGAAGATTGATGGTGTTTATGCAATCTTGACCGCAGCTTTACTTGGTGGGAAGGTGAAGTGGACTTACGATAAAGAAATTGTAACCAATCTTTTTGATGATCAATGTCATTTCGAAGGAGAGGCGGTGGCTGCCGTGGCAGCTGAAACACCTTACGTTGCCCGAGATGCTTTACGAGCTATAAAAGTAGAATACGAGGTGCTGCCTTTTGTCGTTGATGAGCACCAGGCGCTGGAACCAAATACTGTCAAGATTCTGCCGGGCGGGAACAGACTCAAACAGGAAACATATGAACGGGGTGACGTCGGGCAAGCTTTTTCTGCCTCAGATGTCGTGCTGGAACAGGAATATCGCACTGCCTGTGAGATTCATGCTCCCATGGAACTGCATGGCTGTGTGGCGAACTGGGAAGGCAACAATCTCACCATTTGGGAATCGACCCAGGGGGTGTATGCGGTACAGTCCAAGATCGCCGAAATTCTCGATCTGCCTCTTTCCAGAGTCCGGGTCATCGGCCATTATATGGGAGGCGGTTTCGGCGGCAAGCTCCAGGCGGGCAAATATACCATATGTGCCGCACTTCTTGCGCGAAGAACGGGCCGTCCTGTCAAGCTTTTTCTTACCCGTGAAGAGACAATGCTCGCAGCAGGAAACCGGCCTCCCGCAACAATGAGCATTAAGGCCGGGATACAAAAAGACGGAACATTAATGGCTCTGCAGTTTAAAGGAGTGGGTACTGGTGGTGCTTATCCTGCGGGTGGCACTTCGCTTCTTGACTGGCTGGTTCGAGATCTTTATGCCTGTGATAATGTAAAAAGCGAGATGACGGATGTGGCGATTAATGCCGGCCCCGCCCGGCCTTTCCGTGCCCCAGGTCATCCCCAGTGCGCCTGGGCTTTGGAACAAATGATGGATAGCCTTGCTGAGGCGATTGGCATGGATCCCGTTGCTCTTCGTCTTAAGAATATTCCTGTGGTCAGCCAGGCAAGGGAGGGAACGCCCCCCTATACGACGACCGGTCTTGCAGAGTGTCTCATCAGTGGTGCAAAAGCTTTCGGCTGGTACGAGGCACGACAGCATACTGCCGTCACAGAAAACAACGTGGGACATTTGAAACGCGGGGTTGGCATGGCAAGCTGCCTCTGGTTTGTCGGCGGTGGTTGGCCGCCAGCAACGGTGATCGTCAAGCTCTTTGCCGACGGAAGCGTCAATCTCAATATGGGTGCCAGCGATATCGGTACCGGGACCAAAACAATCATGGCCATGGTGGTGGCCGAAGAGTTGGGTGTAAAAGCTGAGAGCATCCAGATTGAACATGCCGACACTGGTTCAACCCAGTATGCCACCCCCAGCGGCGGCAGCAAAACCGTTCCTACTGAGGCACCTGCGGTTCGTTCTGCGGCCATTGCAGTCAAACAGCAACTCCTGAAAATGGCTGCTGCGGAAACAGGAACTTCGGTGGAAAATCTTCTCTTTAACGGGGAATTTATCGAGAATAGCGGGAATGGGAAAAAAATCAAAATAACTGACATGAATGGCCTGAAAAAACAGGGAGTCGTTATTGGTATCGGTTACCGGGAGCCTAATCCGGAAGGCAAGGTGATCAATCCCTTTGCCGCTCAGTTCTGTGAAGTGGAAGTCAACACCAGAACCGGCGAAGTCCGCATCCTGCGTTTTCTCGGTGCCCATGAGAGTGGACGGGTTATGAACCGACTGACCTTTGATAACCAGGTTTTTGGTGGCATTACCATGGGCATAGGGCTGGGGATGACGGAAGAACGTATCCTTGACACAAACAGGACTGGCAAGATGGTCAACCGCAATCTCCATGATTATAAATTACCCACTGCACTTGATGTTCCCGTCGAGATGGTCTCGCTGCCCGTAGATATGGCAGACACCAATGCGAACAACACGGGTGCCAAGGGGCTTGGAGAGCCGGTCACCATACCGACTGCGGCGGCTATTGCAAACGCTATTTACAACGCAACCGGAGTCCGGGTGCGCCAGTCTCCGGCCAATCCTCTGACCCTGAATCGCTTGCTATCCGAAAAGGGGAGGGAGGAAAGATCATGACAGTTCCTTTCAGCTACGTCAGACCGGTATCGTTGCAGGATGCGATGAATCAATTGGCAGATAAGACTGCCCGGATTCATGCCGGGGGAACAGACCTGCTCGGCTGTCTCCGCGATGGTGTTTTTCATGCGTCGAAGGTTGTCAGCATCAGTCGTTTGAGTAACCTGCACGGGATGAGAAAAAGAGCAGATGGTGGTCTCACGATTGGCGCACTGACCACTCTTGCCGAGGTAGCGTCATATCCGGCGGTTATGGAGAAATATACCGCTCTTGCCCAAGCGGCGGCAGCGGTTGCCAGTCCCCAGATCCGTAATCAGGGGACCCTTGGCGGCAATCTCTGCCAGAAGCCCCGTTGCTGGTATTATCGCGGAGAGTTCCATTGTCTGCGTAAAGGGGGAGATTACTGTTACGCAGCTGCTGGTGAGAATCAGTATCACTGCATCCTTGGCGGAAAAAATTGTTTCATTGTCCACCCATCTGATACCGCTGCCGCTCTCGTTGCTCTTGACGCCTCCCTTCGTATTGCCGGCCCAAGAGGAAGCAGAATTATTCCTGTTGAAGATTTTTATGTTCTTCCTGAAAAGGATGTAACGAAAGAAACCATCCTTGAGCCTGAGGAAATTGTCACTGAAATCCTCCTGCCCCCTGTATCAATACTCTCACGCAGTTCGTATCGAAAGGTGCGTACAAGACAGGCATGGGATTTTGCCCTGGCCGGGGTGGCTCTTGTTCTTGAACATGCAGAGGAAAGAGTGAAGCAAAGCAGGGTAGTGTTGAGCGGTGCTGCCCCGGCACCCTGGCGAGTCCGTGCGGTAGAAAAGATCATTAATGGCTCATCCCTGGAAGATGACATAATAAAGAAGGCCGCTTGGGCAGCAGTTTCAGATGCAAGGCCTCTCTCCAAGAACGGCTATAAGGTGCCCCTCTTTCGAGGAATGCTGGAAGAGGAACTGGAAAAAACAAAAAACAGGATGTGAAATGAAAGTAAAAAATGCAAGCTGGAGACCTGACTCTTACTTCCTTTCGATTAACCATTCAATGTTATCTCATCCGATAAACAATTTTGAAAAATGTTTCTCAAAATAGATCAGTAACGTCTTTAGCAAAAATGGAATCAGTTTGTTGAGATAATATTTAGTTTTGACCGGTCCGGAGAAGAAAAAATGACAAAAAACATCTAAATGAAGGATCATCACAAAAAAACAGCAAGTATGACGGTTTACCGCTCCGATTCTATCTGATTCTGTATTGCTTTAGGACCGGCAAAAAGCACATCAGATGATTTTGATTGTCTCGCATATGTTGTCTTTGTGGGGGGAAGAGACACGACACAGAATGGTGCACGATGATTCTCGAATCTGTCGTCGCTGATATCCGGTGCCGAGATTTTTTTGCGAAGGCATCAATCTTAGGCGCAAAATCGGGATGGTAATGACAATATATTGTTTGTTTTCACTTCTGTGATGTTCCGTAAGGAGGGGAGGTATGAGTTCTCGTTATCTGAAGAGGTTTACCTTTTTGATATGGTGTGTTGCCATATCGGTTTTTGGAGGGGGACCCCTTTGGCTGTTTTCAAGCCAAACGGCGCTGGCAGGGACAGCAGGTGAAGACTGCATCGATTGCCATGAGGCAAAGGTTAATTCCTTTGGCAACACATTTCATGCAAAAATCTGGAAAGGAATGGGAGAGCAGCATAACTGCCAAACCTGTCATGGTGATACAACTGATCACATCGACTCTCCCTCTGAAAAAAATGTTCTGACGTATAACAGAAAAGGAGGCAGTGAGCCCGACAAACTGAGCGGCAAATGTCTTGAGTGCCATGGCAGCGACACCCATCTGGCCATGTGGGACATGAGTCTGCATAGCAGAAATGATATTTCCTGTTTTTCCTGTCATACCATGCATGTCGGCAGAAGCAATGTCGATCAGCCGACAAAATGTTTTACCTGTCACCGGGATATTAGAACCGCAGTAAACAAACAGTCCCATCATCCCATTATTGAACATAAACTCAAATGCACCGACTGCCATAATACCCACGGCACACTCTCTCCGCAAATGACTCGGGACGACACCGTCAACCAGTTGTGCTACCAGTGCCATGCCGAGAAAAGAGGCCCCTTTATCTGGAGTCATTCTCCGGTTGAGGAGAACTGCCTTATCTGCCATACTCCCCATGGAAGCAGACACGCGAAACTGCTGATCGAAAAAATTCCCAACCTCTGTCAGGATTGCCATGACTGGTCAAGGCATCCCGGTACTCCGTATGCAGCAAATAACGCTTTTACCGGTTCAAGCCCGAGCAACAGGTTCTATGGCCGTTCATGCCTGAATTGCCATAGTGAAATTCATGGAAGCGCAAATTTTGAATATCATGGCCTGACACGATAGGAGGGAGTGAATATGAAAACAAGATCAATGTCATTTATTGTTGCAGCTTTATTGATCACTCCCGCCTACGCCATGGGAGCCGACGAGGCTGAGGTTACCGGTTCTATCGAACTTGGGCTTCGAGGAGTAGATGACCAGGATGGTACAGCAAAGTTTCAGGAGTACCGTGACCTTGATGATGGACTCTTCGGAAACTTCCTGCTTGATGCCCTTAAAGGAGTTAACTATTTTGAACTGCAGGGAGAAAATATCGGCCTTGATGATCAGAGTTATTTGCTGAAGGGAGGTCAATACGGGATATTCAAATACCGGCTGGACTATGACGAAACCCCGCATAATCTCAGTTTCGATGCTAAAACCTTTTATTCAGGAGTAGGGAGCAGGCAATTGACCTTTACAGGGCCCACTCCTGCACCTGAACAGGACTGGAACTCTTTTGATTACTCCGTGGACAGAAAAAAGTATGGTGGTGAACTGGAACTATCGTTCAAGTCTCCTTTTTTTGTAAAGATTGGAGTAAGAAGACTTGAGACTGACGGGTTGAAGCCTTTTTCCGGAGGGGATTTTGGTGCCATGGCGGAGATGCCCGAACCTGTCGATTATCAGACTAATGACTTCAATTTAATGGCTGGCTATCGTTCAAAGACCGTTAATTTTACCCTGACGGGTGTGCTGAGTTCCTTTGATAATGACAATGTCTACCTGAACTGGGAGAACCCTGATTCCGGTGACACAGACCTCAGTGCCCTGCCGCCGGAAAATGATTACGGTAAAATCGGGGCAAATCTGACAGTGCGACAACTGCCTTATTTTTCAACTTTTTCTCTCAATGGCAGTTATGCCAAGCTTGAGAATGATTTTTCCATCTCCGATATAAATCTTACAGCGCCGACGGCACTGAACAGATTAATTTTTGACGGGGAGATCGTCTACAGTAATATCGCAGCGGCGTTTGTCTCTCGACCGTCAAAGGAACTCGATTCTCGAATTTATTATAGGTATACGGACAAGGATAATAAATCCGATATTATTTCGTATGAGGACGGTACTGATATTGTAGATAACGCCTCCTATCTTTACGATTATACCAGAAACGATGCTGGAGTTGCTATCGGCTACAAGCTTCCGTGGCAGACTAAGGCGGAAATAGGCTACGAATATCAAGATGTTGACCGGAATAACAGAGATGATGCAACAAAAACCAAAGATAATACTTTTTTCGTTCAACTCAAAAATTCATTCTCCGAATATGTTACC
>QKJV01000313.1 GCA_003249165.1 Desulfobulbaceae bacterium
GCTGCGTGCCCGAGCCGTTGAAAACCTTTGCTGGGTGGCTGCGGCAGGCCAGTACGGACAGGCTGCCCCCGACCATCTGACCTTCGGCAGAAGCATGGTTATCAATCCCTGGGGCCTTGTCGTCTGCCAGGCGCCGGACGGCGTGACAAACATAACGGCTCAGCTGGACCGAAAAAGCATAGAAGAGATTCGAACGAGATTTCCGGCCCATCGCCACATCCGTCGAGATCTATTTCCATAAACCGCTGTCAGAAGGCAACAGATCAGACAATGAAACCGGCAACTAAACAGCTCTCCTTTCTCGATCGTTTTCTGACCCTATGGATCTTCATGGCAATGTTCGTCGGGGTAATGACGGGCTGTCTTTATCCGCCGGTGAAGGAGATCATTCACTCCTTCCAGGTGGGAACCACCAACATTCCCATTGCCATCGGCCTGATCATGATGATGTACCTTACCGGTGTGTGTCATGTGCACGTGAAGGAAGCCGCCGATGGTTGATGGGCCGGTTGATGGGCTGGTAAAAATTCTTCACAGGAGGTACCACAGATGCTCTTGACAGGTTATTCTCTGGAAATATTCAAATCAAAGTGTGATGCCAAGGCCAAGGGAGTGCACTGTTTTGCCCATCTCAATGATGACGTGGCCGAGGTCCTGCCATTTCTCAATACGGTACTCGGCGGTTTTGTCTATACCAAAGAGCCGCCGGCACTCACTTTAAAGAATTACGGCAAACTGATAACCATTCATCCCCGAAAAATTGCCGTCAATGCCTTACGAGACAGGGAGGAAGGTGAAAAAATCGTCGCCTGGCTGCAGAGGGAGATAAATGAAACCTGGGACAAACGGGCCGAGATAGAGCCAAGCACCGAGAGCATGCAGCAGCCGACACTGATAGAAGTACTGAAACTGCTGCCAAAAACCAACTGCAGGCAATGTAACGAGGCGACATGCATGGTTTTTGCCGCCAGGGTCATCGAGGGAAGCCTGGATGAGAACGACTGCCCACCGCTGGAGTCAGGGCAGAGACAGACACTGCGGGACTATCTGTCTCAATTTCGATTTGATTAAAAAGCTGACACCCCACAAGGGGGTACTCTTTACAGTCCCCAAGTTGCAGCTTCAGGCCTTTCGATCGTTATGAGGCTTTCCCGTTATTATCGACGGAAAAACGAAAGAAAAAGTAGGAAGAAGAGACAAAAGTTTACAACTTTAAAAAGTGGGAAGAAATACAGAGAAGAAAAGACGAAACATAACTGATCTCACAACATAACCAAAGATTACCAAAGATATGATCCTGACGATTCAGCGTGAAACGTTGACCATTTTAAGCATAAAACCTACATTTTTTATTTCGATCCATGGAGAGCTGGTTAAATCTACCTCGTTGATATGTAAAAATTTATCTGATTGACGACAATTTGGGACTACGGCTGTGTCGCAGCCACAGTGAATACTCTTTTTATCAGGAAGTCTTGGGGGGAATTACATCAGTGGCCAGGTTTGATTCCAGCCTACCTGTAAGCTGTATGGATGTGCAGGATTCATCTTATTGTGTTGAAGATGATCAACGAATTTTGAACGAGCCCCCTCCAAACCAAGATAGACGATTACCATTTGCGTGGCATTGGCATAGAATCCACGAGTAACCGCTGAAATGGTTCGCATGAATCCGTTGCAAACGCTAGAAGACATAAAAAACATTAACATTCATATCTAAAGTAAGGCGTTTTCGATGAAAGAGAAAAAAAGTCGTACTCAGCTGGTAGCCGATTATGACACGCTGCAGCGTATCTTCCACAGACCCGAAGACGAGCAATCGCGAAATGTACTCACCAAATACATGGAACAGATTTTGTTTGGTCTCCACGATTTTCTACAAAAGCATGTAGGCATCACTGAAGAGATCCCTTTGAAAGATCTCGCTGAACAGTTTACCTCATCGAAAATCGCCCGCACTCCGGTTAAAAAACTTGCTGATGTTATCACAGAAATCATCGAAGAGATTGCCCCTCAGGCAGTCAATGTTTCATCCCCCTATTTTATTGGTCACATGACCTCGGCCATTCCCTTTTTCATGGTGCATTTGAGCACCATTGTGGCTGCTCTAAATCAAAATCAAGTAAAGATCGAAACCTCTAAAGTGGTGAGTGTCTATGAACGCCAGGTATTGGCGAAAATTCACCGGTTATTATTCAATTTAGACGAAAGCTTCTACAAAACACACATACAGAAGCCGGAAAGTGCCCTGGGTTCTTTCGTGGAGGACGGCACTCTGGCCAATCTTAGCGCCCTGTGGGTTGCTCGAAACCGTTTGTTACCTTCCGAATCAGGGTACTCTGGTGCAGAACGCGATGGCATGGTCAGGGCCATGCACGACCGTGGTCTCAAAAAGTTGACGATATTGGTATCTGAATTGGGGCACTACTCTATCCGAAAATCGGCCGGCGTGTTAGGTCTTGGCTACGATGCAATAACGCCGATTCCAGTGGATGGCGAAAATCGAATAGATTTAAAAGAACTCAAGCGAACTCTTGAGAAACATCAACGAGATCCAGAAACAGCCGTCATGGCAGTTATCGGTATCGCCGGCACAACAGAAACGGGTGCCGTCGACCCTCTGCCAACCATGGCTGAATTGTGCCACGAGTTCGGCGGCATTCACTTTCATGTGGATGCCGCCTGGGGCGGACCAGTGTTGCTGTCCGAACGCTATCGTGGTTTACTTAAAGGAATCGAATCAGCTGATTCAGTTACCATTGACGGGCACAAGCAATTCTATCTGCCAATGACCAATGGTATGGTGTTCTTTAGGGATCCACAAGCCATGGATGCCGTGGCATACAATGCCGCCTACATCAATCGTCCAGGGTCTGTCGATCTTGGCATTCGTTCTTTGGCGGGCTCACGCGCAGCCAATTGCCTGATTCTTGGAAGCGCCTTGGATATCATGGGAGCAGAAGGATATGCATTGCTCATAGATCATGGAATCGAACTTGCCCGAATTTTTGCCAAAGAGATCATCGCTCGCCCCATGTTCGAATTAGTCACAGCTCCCGAACTCAACATTTTGACCTACCGCCTTGTACCAAATGAACTGCATGTTTCTCAAGGTTCAACAGCCGCAACGAACAAAGACGTTCGTCTGCAATTGTTGAATGATATCAATATCAAAGTTCAGCGAATGCAGCGCGAGGCCGGGAAAAGTTTTGTGTCTCGAACTACTCTACGGCGATCCGATCAACCCGATACTGTTGTCCTTCGCGTGGTTCTCATGAACCACCGTACAACCCCGGAAATACTAAACACTATCCTGGACGAACAGGAAGATATTTATTTGAACCGCATTGCACCAACATTGAGTCTGAATAAGATAAGTTGACAAAAGGTGAATTATCGCAA
>QKJV01000480.1 GCA_003249165.1 Desulfobulbaceae bacterium
ACTCCTCAGAGAAGTACAAATGAGAACCATGCCCTTTTTTTCACACCTCCACAGGACATACACATATTTTCTTTGGGGCTTGAATGTACAACGTTTATTTCATCGCTGCCCTCTGAACTAATCGATATAATGACAATTTGTGAATAAGTATGATCGTTTTTTGTGAAGAATGCGGTACGCGGTACAATGTGGACTTGGACAATATCAAAGGTCTTTGGCACAGTTTTCACTGCCGGGAATGCGATTTCCTGATCACTATTTCCAAAGAAAAACCGACAGAAATTATTAGCCCCGATGTAGCGCTGCAGAATCAGCTCGGGACGGGGGGGGAAACTGACTCAAGCCGTAAAAATCGGGTTCTGGTTGTGGACGATTCGAAACTCTTTCGGCGAATCATCACGCAAATTCTGGAATCAGATGGCACCCTGGAAGTTGTTGGCGAAGCCGCTGATGGCAACGAGGCCTTGCAGCTCAATCAGGAACTGAAACCTGACCTGATTACCCTGGATGTCAACATGCCTGGTATGGAAGGCACTTCGGTGCTCAAGCGCTTCATGCTGACCCATCCCTGTCCGGTGGTTATCGTTAGCAATTTGAGTAATCGTTCTCAGGACACTATTATCGACTTCCTTCGTCTCGGCGCGGTGGATTTTCTGGTCAAACCCAAACATGAGCAAGATCCCGAAGAAATACGAAAATATTTTGTCAAGACTGTCCGTGATGCATCGAGGGCGAGAGTCGAGGCCTTCACACGATTAATAGCACCTCATGCTATATCAACGCAAATTAAACCGGCAGGACACAGTATCCCGTGCCGACAGTTGGCGATTATCGTATCCGGCTCGGGCGGAATAGCCGAGTTGTTCCATATTTTCAATAGACTTCCGAGTGGATTTGATGGAACCGTTATCGTTCTTCAAACCATGCCGAAGGAGCTTGTTTCGCCACTGGTCGGGTATATGAACCAAATTTGCCGTATCCCGGTATTACCCATCGCTCGAGATACTCCGATTCTTGCGGGGCAAAGTTATATCGGTACAACCGATACAGTCATGGAATTCCAGGAGAGGGATGCAGAATTCTACCTGACGACACAAAACGATAGTCCTGCGGCAAGCGTCAGTCGCCAGGGTGTCGACATTTTGCTTCGCTCCGTGGCGGATCGCTTCCCTGGCCTCTTTACCCTGACCGTACTTTCAGGGGCAAAAGTCTGCTCTTTGGAAACTCTTCGTTATTTTAAGATCAAGGCTGGTAAAATTTTAGTCAAACAACCCTCAACCTGTATGGTTCGCGACCAGGTGGAACAGGTCAGCGAAGCCGGGTTGATGGATGCCGAAGCCGCTCCCGGGAGCATCGTTAAAACCATCATAGAGCATCTTCACCTTGAATGCATGCCGCTGCCGGAGACTACTCAGAGGAATATCGCTCCTGAATTTTCTCAAAAGAGGCGCCACCAACGAATATATTTTACCTTGCAGACAGGGCCTCAGATCACCATCGGTATCCCGGGATCATCGAATACAAATACGGTATTGCATGCCAGAATCATGGATTTATCCGAAGCTGGAATCGGATTTATCGTTGCAAGAGGAGTCCATGATGCCATGAACCTAAGCACAGGGGATAACGTCAAAATACTTTCAGTGGAAGGGGAGCCTCAACTGCCTCTTCTTGCAGGAGTTACTGCAGAAATTCGCTGGGTGATGGATACTACGGAAATCCCTTTTGCCGGGTATGGAGGTATGTTCTTGGATATTGCCGAGTCCCTTCGCCTATATCTTCGGAAAATTGTGGAAACAGCATTACTCGCCCATCAAAGCGTATTATTCAACGCGGATTGTTCATCATCTGAAAATTAAGAATGCTTGAGTCTCATTTCTTGAAGGCTGGCATTCGTATGGCAAGACAAAGGCTTGTAACAGGTATCTCTGTAAAATATGCTATTCTTTACAGGGCGTTGTGTCGTGGGCCAAAGAAAGATGATTGCCAAAAGATTCTGCAAGACGTGGAAGAAATCTTGCCGTGACGCATGATTTGGTATAAAGGTGTTCCACGATTTTCGGCGGACTGCAGTGCGTAATATGGTCAGATCAGGAATACCGGAAAGGGTTGCCATGATGATATCTGGTCATAAAACCCGTTGTGTCTTTGACAGGTACAACATCGTCAACGATAATGACCTTAAGTTAGCTGCACAGAAACAGAGCGAATACCTTGAATCTCTTTCTGGGCACAATTTGGGCACAGTTGCTAAAATCGGCCAAAGCAGGTAATGTCTAACTACCTGAAAATTCAATAAGCTCCAGTAGCTCAGTAGGATAGAGCACAGGATTCCTAATCCTGGTGTCGGAGGTTCGAATCCTCTCTGGAGCACCACTAATATCAAAGGGTTACAAGTTTTTAGCTGTAACCCTTTTCTTGTTTCTGTGTAATTCTTGTGTAATTGTGCCGGGTGAGTTACTTGGCGATTTGATATCTTTCTTCCAGTTTGTCCATTGCGGAGTCAATGTGCTTGCCATTTTGGTGGCTGTATCTCACCACCATGTCAAATGATTTGTGGCCGGAAATTCTTTGGACGGTGGGGAGGTCAACCCCGGCTTGGACAAGGTGGGTAATGGCTGTGTGGCGCAAAGTGTGGCGGACGACCTCTTTTTCATCTAGGCCCGCATCCTTAACAACTCGTCGAAAAGGTTTTTCTATCAATACGGTATGACCGGTTCGTGATGAGAGGGAGGGGAAAAGCCACTCTTGCCCCGGATCAGCACTTTCAATATAGCCTGCGAGGAAATCGGCTAATCTTTTTGTTATTGGCTGTTCCCTTGCTCCCCCCTTGGCTTGCGGGATGTAGATTGCCCTCCGATCTGTGTCGATATGTTCCAGCCGAATTGAAAGTATCTCCATTTTGCGCATAGAAGTTTCAAGGCCGATTACGATAAACGGGTAAACGTCTTCGTTCTGATCCTGTTTGGCAGTTTCCAGGAGTCTTTCAATTTGTTCCTGGGTTAGGTAAACGATTCGACCCCGATCTTCCTTGAATTTCTTAATAGCAAAGGGCTTATGATCGATCCAGTTCCATTCAACAGCCTTGGTGTAGAGGTGTGAGAATGCAGAAAGTTCCCGATTGATTGTCCCTGGCTTGGCCCCCTCTTCTTGACGATGTTTCTTGTAACGCTCAAGGTCGAATGATGATATTACCACCAACATCATTGCCTGCATGAATCGTTGGCGAAAACAGGTGCGACTGCTTTTTCGCCAGCCGGCATTACTTCTGTGAAAAGGCCTGTTCAAGGTCTGCGATGATATCTTCAGCATCTTCAATACCCACAGACAATCGGACCAGTCCGTCTATAATCCCCACCTTGTTTCGTACATCAGGGGGAACACAGGCGTGAGTCAT
>QKJV01000006.1 GCA_003249165.1 Desulfobulbaceae bacterium
ACGGAGGGAGTTTTTACTGTTGATCCCTCCCTCAAAATCAATTCTTTCAACAAATCCGCTCAGAGTATTACGGGCATCAGCGAGGAGGAAGCCCTTGGAAAAAATTGTGAGGAACTGTTTCTCTCTTCTTTGAGGGATCAGTTCTGTATTGTCGGGCAGGTGCTGGAGCGGGGGCAGTCCATGCTGAAGCTGACCAGACACCTTAAAGTCGGCGATCGCATGGTCCCCGTACTCGTGAGTGCCTCTCCCCTTGTTGACAACAGCGGGGACGTTGTCGGTGGCGTTCAGTCTTTTCAGGAAATTACTGCAATTTTTCATCGACAGCTCATTCTTGACAGTGTTTTCGATGGTGTTTTTACTGTTGATACGGATCTCAAGATAACGTTGTTCAACAGAGCTGCAGAGTTAATTACCGGTTTCAAGCAGGAAGCGGTGCTTGGTAAATTTTTTGTCGATGTTCTGCGGCAAGAAGGCGCGAACATTCCTGTTGATAAAATGGCGCTTACCAAAGCGGTTAAGACGGGCAAGCCCCATGTGGAGGAGTGTTTTTATATCCAGACCGCGGACCATCAAGTCTTGCCGGTGAGCGTCCGGGCAGCACCGATGATCGATGCGACAGGGAAAATTATCGGTGGAGTAGAGAGTTTTCGTGATAATACCGGGGCCATTCAGAGACAGTACATCCTCGACAGCGTTGGAGACGGAGTTTTCACAGTTGACCATGCTTTCAATATAACTTCGTTCAATCAGGCGGCGGAAGCAATTACAGGCTATAAAAGTGAAGATGTGCTTGGGCGGAGATGTAGAGATGTTTTCAGCGGGAGTGTCTGCGAAGGGAATTGTCCGTTGGCCCGGGCGATGACTACAAGAACTAAAGTTGACATTTCCGACATAATCATCCATGGTCGCGATGACCAGGAGATAGCTGTCAGCATCAGTGCAACTGCAATTGTTGACGAGTCGGGTAAAATTATCGGCGCGGTGGAGACCTTTCGAGATCTGACGGAACTGCATTCGTTACGCAGATGTTTAGCGGTGGAAAGAGAAAAGATCGGGATACTCACTAACAGTCCTCTTATGCAGGAGATTTTGGACATTATCCCTGAATGCGCCAGAAGTGACAGCAATATTTTGATTTTGGGCGAAACCGGAACCGGTAAGGAACTTATTGCGAGGTCCATTCATAAACAGAGTCTCAGGAGTTCAATGCCTTTTGTCTCAGTAAACAGCGGTGCTCTGCCGGATAAACTGCTTGAAACAGAGCTTTTTGGCTGTACGGCAGGAGATTGTACTGAGGAACAGCTTGGAAAAGCAGGCTACTTTTCCGCGGCCGAGAAAGGAACGATTTTTCTCGATGAGATTGGTGACGTTTCGCAGAATATACAGGAAAAACTCCTTCAGATTCTGGAGAAAAAGACATACACGCCACTTGGTTCGAATATTTCTATAAAAACCGATGCTCGCATTATCGCCGCAACTGGTAAAAACCTTGAAGAACTCGTTGAAAAAAATAAATTTCGTGAGGACTTTTATCGGCAACTCAACATAGTCAAAATAAAGGTGCCAGCTTTACGGGAGAGAATGGAAGACCTGCCACTCCTATCCGAGCATTTCATTAGAAAGTATAACAGGCAGCGCGGCAAGGATGTCCAGGGACTTTCCGAAGAGGTGCTGGAAATTCTCATGCATTATGATTATCCCGGCAATATCCGCGAGCTGGAAAATATTATCGAATACGCTTTTATCCTCTGTAGCGAGGGGCCTATTCTTGTCCGGCATCTACCATCCCGGTTCCAAGAGAAGAAAGAGGATAACCTGGGATTTATCAATCCGGAAACAGGAGAGCCCATGACGCTTGAAGAAATTGAAAGACATGCAATCATGGCAGCCTTGACCCGTAACAATTACAGAACAATGCAGACCTGCCGTGAACTTGGCATTTCCAAGGATACCCTCCGCCGGAAACTCAAGGCCTATGGTGATACGATTCAGGCTATAAACTGAGATGTTTGCTATAGACCCGGCATGAAGGAAATGGATCCGATAAAATACAGAGGTCTGTTTTATTTGATGATCATAGTTCTGCTGGGCAATCTCAGCTCGCTGACTGACCTGATCATCCATCCCGACATGCACTACTTCGATGTAGAGCATTTCATTGTTGGTGGCACCACTTGCCTTTTCACCCTGCCTCTTTTTATTGTTCTCGAACGCTACCTGCGCCGTCATCATGAAATAAAGGTAGAAAAAGAAATCGCCTATGAAGGAATTGGCCGCTACGGCTGGCAATTGGCCGCCATCTGGACAATTATCGTTTTTGCTTCTCTTGCCTGGAATATCACACTGCATAAGCAGAGAACAACCAAAATTGCCTTGATTGAGGCTTCAACTGTTTTTGATGAGGATCTCATTTTTTACAACTGGGTAGCCAGTCATCAGGGGGTTTTTGTTCCGATAGACGGAAAAACACAACCCAGCCCCTACATAAAAAATTTACTCGATCACCGGGCAACGACTGACTCCGGTAAGCGTCTGACGCTGATAACCCCTGAACATATGATCCGCCTGGTTTATGAAAGGAGGACAAAAGGCAGTGGTCCATATGGCCACATGACAAGCCTTGAACCTCTTCGGCCTGGAGATATTCCTGATCCCTGGGAAGCGGACGCCCTGAAAAGATTTGAGGAAGGGACGGATGAAGTCCATACCGTCGAGGAAATTAACGGTCAGAAACATCTTCGCCTTATGCGACCCATGCTGGCAAAACCCGGTTGCAAGGAATGCCATCCAGCCGTTGGAGGATATAAAGAAGGAGCGATAGCTGGCGGTATAAGCGTTTCCATTCCCATGGCACCCTTGCTCGCCATGTCCAAACAGGATATCTTTACCTTCTGTATGGCACATGGCACGCTTTGGTTCCTCGGTTTGATGGGTACTTTTCTTGGTGTAAAACGTCTTTCAGAATCCATTCGTGAGAGAGAGCAGGCAGAGATCCGGGTACGATCTATTATTGAAAACATGTTTGATGGTCTGATTACCCTCAACGAACAATGGCGGATTGAGTCGTGCAACTCTTCAGCTTCTAGAATGTTTGGTTATTCTCAGGCTGAAATGCTCGGCCGACACATGGGCACCCTGGTGAAGGCGACGGCAGAGGATAAGAAGCTTGATGTCCCGGATCTGGTTGTAACCTCGCTGTTGCTAAAAGCCATGGGTACGCCTATTGAACTCACCGGAGAAAGAAAGGACGGTACAAACTTCGCGCTGGAAATTTCTTTAAGTGAGATGTTTCGTGGACCGAAACATCTCTTTATCGCCATGGTCAGGGATATCACTGAACGGAACACTGCCAGAGACGCTCTGCTTGAAGGCCAGGCCCGCATCATT
>QKJV01000256.1 GCA_003249165.1 Desulfobulbaceae bacterium
GGCCAAACGCTCATAGGAGCGGCCCATCGGTGACGACTTGACGAACTCGTTATTCCAGGAATGGACCCGATGCAGGGCCGCGTACCCACCCTTGGTGAATGCCCGGGTGATATTCATGGTGGCAGTTGCCAGGTGATAGCCCTTGACCATACGCTGCGGGTCGGGGCGGCGCGCCTCTTCAGTCGGTTCCGGGCTGTTGACCATGTCCCCCCGATAACTGGCTATTTCCTTACCATTTACTATTTCCGTATCCGAGGAGCGGGGCTTGGCATACTGTCCGGCCATCCGCCCGACCTTGATAACCGGTCTATTGCCGGCATAGGTCAGGATGACCGCCATCTGCAGAATCACTTTCAGCATATCTCTGATCGCAGGAGCCGTGCAGTGCGTGAAATCCTCGGCACAATCACCGCCCTGCAGCAGAAAAGCCTTACCCTCTGTCGCTGCGGCAAGTTGTTTTTTCAGATCCCTGATTTCACCGGCAAAAACCAGGGGCGGCAGTTTGGCTATTGTATCAACTGCTTCCTGATACGCCTTCTGGTCAGGCCATTTGGGTTGTTGTAGTGCTGTATATTTCTGCCAGCTCGATTTTGTCCACTCAGACATCTGATTTCTCCGTTAGTTACTGTTTACCAAAAGAATTTCTCGCAAGAAGAAGCCAGGATCGGCAGGTTTGAACGCTGCTGCTTCTTCAGGGAGGAATCACAATTTTCTTTCATATCAAAAAATTTACATTTCAGTCATTGCCTCGCCCTTCCGGGGCTCGAGGCAATGCGCACGGGCCACCCGCACAACATATTTCAACGTCAAAGGCATTCAGGATACGCAACTCGCGCTCACATTTTGCCTTGTCGGAAAAGGGCGGAAACTGGAGTTCGGCAAACATTGCAGCCAGTTCATCCTGAGAGGGGATAGCCGCCAATCCGGTCCCGATTACATCTCCGGTGTCCGTATCAAGCACCTCCGCCTCACGGCCATTTGTCACCACGGCCAGCGGAATTCGATATTCCTTATCCAGCACCCGCGCTGCAGCTATAGCGGATCTTTCCCGGGTCACCAGGGACCCCGGCGCATAGCGGATGATCATTACCCTTTTGCCTTTAAAATGCAAAGCAATATCAATTTTAGACGCAACAAACTGGCCGGAAAACAAGGTTTCTATTTTACGACGCATTTCAAGTGAAGTCTTCGGGTATCCCTTTTCCTCCACCAGAAAACGGGCAATCTGCTGTCTGATCCGTTCATCATCGGTATCAGTCAGCGTTTCACCGGTGACATAATCCGTACACGTACCATAGACAATGTGATGCAGGGGAATATCACTCATAACTTACACTCCCGAAATATTCACAGAGGAAGGACAAACCCTTTATCTGCTAAGCCCTGCCAAAGGAGGGCTTTCCGATTACAGATCAAGCCATGATTCAGAAAAAACCGTTTGTCCGGACAGAACTTTATACGTTTTGTAATGTTCCAGGGCAATGCCGGCCAAGTTGGCCGGATCGGGTTCATTACCGTCCATCATGTCGTGCACCATACTGACCAGTTCAGGCCGCTCACCCCTGCAGATGGCCATCAATTCAGTATCATATGTGTTGACGATGGCTGTGGACAATCCATATTTCATCAACATGACAAGATATGTCCGATCCAGGTATTTCCGCAAATGTCCGGCAACACCATTAGAGACATTCGACAGCCCCACAGTTGAGCCCGCACCGGGGGCGATATCCTGCAGCATGCTGAGAAACTCAAGTCCGGCACTAATCTGATCCGTGCCAAGAGTTACCGGCGTGGCAATGGGATCAAAAAGCATCTTCTCATTTGGAATGCCTGCCTCTGTCAGCGCCATCATCAAATCAACCGCCATTGCTGCTCGTTCATTCGAATCCCGCGGCATACCATCCGGTCCCCAGAGCAGAGCGATAACATTACAGCCCGCCTCGGCGGCTATCGGTATAAGCTTTTCCATCCTCTCCGGCTGAGCGGAGATGGAGTTCATGATGGCTGCTGTTTTATTGCCGAGTATTTTAAAACCGGCGGCCATAGCCTCAGCGTTCGTCGTATCAAGACACAAAGGAACATTACTGACCGCTTCAACTGTCTGCACAACCCAGGGCATCAACTCTGTCCCATCCTTGCGGGCCGGGCCAATATTCAAATCAAGCCATGAGGCGCCTGCTTCGGTTTCCTCACGGGCCATCTGCTGAATGGGGGCAGGGTTCCGCGTCTTCATGCCCTCCCCGCTTTTCCGGCCCATGATATTGATACTCTCCGCAATTGCAGCTACCATCTGCGACATGATCATTCTCCTGATCTTTATCTTCCAAATTATTCAAACTTTTCTCATGCAAGAGAAAATCGGCATGACAAATTAATGAGTTGCAGAATAGCGGGATGATAATGGCTTGTCAACACGCAATACTTCGCCGCTATTTGCCTTTTATTTCTTTTGATTCATTTTCCCGAATATCAATTTTTTTACCATTAAGGGTTGTCAGATATCCGATCTGCCGCCAAATCTGCATAAACAGGCCTGCATCAAACTCACCAACTTCCTCTTGCATGCTTTTCCCTGTTACTGCATAAAGTTTCCCCTCACCAAGCAATCTGCGGAGTAACTCCACGCCAAGAAGTGCCCTTCTGTCTTTCGCGGGTGGGGACTCCAACAAATCACTAATGGAGTAATTTCCATCGGGTAACGCCATTTCCTTAAGAAAATTGATAATCCTAGCTGTAATAAAAAATGTATATAAATCCCGGCGGCTGATCCCCGGATACTCTCTTGCCATGGCAGTTGAGCGGGAAAGAAAGATATCTTTTTCTGTCATTGGAGGAAATCTTGCGGCAATCGCTGTTCCCGGCGTCAGATAAAAAATGGACACACCAATCAGGACAGGAAGACGCGCCAAGGTCAGGATGGAAGCAATCATATTCTCCAGCGAATCACCAGGTAACCCAAGAATCAGGTAGGCGACCATGGCAAATCCTTTTGCGGCAGCAAGCTGCACTATTTCCATGAACTGCACCACCTTCTGGGTACGTCCTACCGCTGCCAGGGTTCTCTGATTACAGCTCACCAGCGCCAGATTGAGTTTGGTAAATCCCGCCTTTTTCATGAGTTCAAGTATTTCCTCATCCAGGCTGGCGTAAGAAATACCGTTCAAGGCCAAAAACTGCATATCAGATCCTCTAAATCTTTCGATAAGCAGGCGACATAGAAGCGTTATGTCGTTTTTGGCAAAGGTGAGGTTATCATCCTCAAAATCGAAAACCCGGTATCCCTGGTTATAACGAAGCTCGATTTCTTCCAGTACATCTTCTACGGCTCTTCGCCGGTATTTATTGCCGAAAGTCAGCTGCACTGAACAAAAGGCACAG
>QKJV01000115.1 GCA_003249165.1 Desulfobulbaceae bacterium
TGGAAAACCCGCGGGAGAATGCTGTTTTTTTACAGCTGGAAAATGGATTGGTGACGTGAAAGAAATCTGCGGCTGAAAAAAGAAATCGATGAGGGAATTAGCTGTAAAAATTGAGATTTGACCTGACAGTTCCAGTAACTGAGGCCGGAGCTGATATGACAGCAGAAATACTCCCACCTTGGGAAGAATTCAGGAAGAAGGTCACGTTGAGCTATTCTTTCCAATTAATTGTCTTGCCATAACAAATCTCAATTGAAAAGGGTATTAAAGACACCAAAAAAAGCTGGATAAAATCAGCATGGGTGATATTATTTATTAAAATTGCTTATATAATCTTTTCAGACGCCCTAATAACCTAAAATTCTACCTCTTTTTGGCTGTTAACTCTTTGTTGAATTAAATGTCATGGTGAAATAATGATGAAAAAATTAATTGTTCCTATTTGTATCATATGCGCTTTTTCAATTAGTGGGTGCATGAGTGCATCTCAACATGCCGCAGATGTGCAGGAAGGACTTGATGGCGACAAGCTAACTGTCGGCACCGTTCAAAGAGAAATTCGTCATGGAATGTCTGGTGCTGATGTTGCACAAGTTCTGGGCTCTCCGAATATAGTCACTACAGATGAGAAAGGCCGAGAAGTATGGATGTATGACAAAATTGCAACTGATACTGTATATTCTACAAGTTCAGGTGGTGTTTCTGCCTTAATTTTAGGAGGTGGTCTAGCTGGGACAACCCTTCTTGGGGGTGGAGCGGGAGGTTCTTATAACCGTGGAAGTGGTGCTTCATCAACCAGTCAAAGAACTTTGACAATTATTATAAAATATGATGAAGCAGGAAAAGTTAGAGATTTTGCCTACCACTCATCAAGATTTTAACATCAATGATTTTAAATAATAATATCATGACGAAAAAAATCGTTTTACTGTTTACTTTAATGTCTTTGCTTGTAGGATGCCAACCAGGTATACCAAAAGACGCCTTAATCTTTACACCACAGACACTACAAGAACGTCAACTTCAAACAAGACGTTTTGACACTAACGATGAGGCAACCATACTCGCTGCCTGTGCAAGCCTACTTCAAGATTTAGGATTCAATCTCGAAGAAAGTGAAACGGAAGTTGGAGTTATTGTTGGCTCAAAAGACCGTAGTGCAGTTGATGCAGGTCAAATTGTCGGTGCAATTTTTGTTGCTGCTCTTACAGGCGTTGCAATGCCAACTGACACCAATCAGAAAATGAGAGCTTGTGTTGTAACTAAACCTGTTGGAGAAAATGAAGAGAGTATTGCTGTGAGAGTAACATTTCAGCGGATAGTCTGGAATTCACAGGGGCAAATTTCAAAAAGAGAAGGGTTAAAAGACCCAGAGTTTTATCAAGAATTTTTTAATAAATTATCAAAAGCAATCTTTTTAGAGGCACATGAAATATGAAAACAAAAAACAAATACATCTATAAAATTGTCTCTTTATTTATCATTATTTTCTTGTGCAGTTGCGTTGCTCCCAAAAATCAGCTTTTGCACACAGACTCATCACAGTTACAGTTAAGGAGTATGCAAACAAGAGCGTTTGACACTACAGACAAAGAAAAAACCTTACGGACAGTAATTGCAACTCTCCAAGATTTAGGATTTGTTGTTGATAAAGCAGATGCTATTCTGGGCTCAGTGTCTGGCACTAAATTGGACAGATATGCATTAAAAATGACAGTAACTGTTCGTCCTAGAGGAGAGACCCAAATGTTGGTCAGAGCGAATGCACAGTATGAACTTAAAGCAGTTGAAGATCCTCAACCTTATCAGCAATTTTTTGTTTCTCTCGAAAAAGCTATGTTTTTGACAGCACAACAAGTAGATTAATTAATCTGATTACACGGTTCCTAAAACGTTCATCTCTTGAGATTGCCACGTCGAACATCTGAAATTATCAAACACGCTTCCAGTTCACCTTACTACTGTATCTTTAAACTACTTATATATGCTTTTGACCATTAGATTTGACTGAAACTTGATTTTCAAACCTGTCAGATCGGGTCTTGATCTCTTCAAATTAGTTCATTTCCCTGGCAAGTTGTATTCCTTCTTTCTCATTTACCAGAGAAAGGAGAAGTCCCCCGCCGATAAAAAGCAAGATGATAGTGAGAATCGAAAGCCGTGGACTACCGGTAATAATACTCACGAAACCCATCAGCAGAGGACCGATAACTGCGGCAAACTTTCCGAGCATGTTGTAAAACCCGAAAAATTCTGCAGATTTTTCGGGAGGAATCAGGCGAGAATAAAGCGATCTGCTGAGAGCTTGAACCCCCCCTTGCACCAGGCCGATAACTATGGCCATCAAATAAAACTCTGTGACTTTATTCATGAAAACAGCCCATATCGTTACCAGAATATAAACGCCGATACCAAGGAGAATAGCCTTTTTGGTGCCGATTTTTTCTCCCAGTCGGCCGAAAGCAAGGGCTGCGGGGAATCCGACAAACTGAGTTATGAGAAGAGCCGTAATGAGGCTGCTTGAACTAAAGCCGAGGGACATTCCGTAATCAACCGCCATCCTGATAATCGTATCAATCCCGTCGATATAAAACCAGTATCCACAGAGGAAGATAAACACCACGCGGAGTTTTCTTATCTCCTTAAATGTGCTGATGAGTTGGCGAAATCCAGAGGCAATCAGGTCGGTATTATGCGAAGTCCCGGATGAAAGGGGTTCCGGTACCCATAGCAGAATCGGCAGGGAAAAAAAAGCCCACCACAGGGCAACGGACAGGAAGGCAAGGCGAATTGCGGAAGCAGCATCGGCCAGTCCGAAAAAGGTAGGTTTGAGCGTCATTGCGACATTAATGGCGAACAGCAGACCCCCGCCAAGATAACCAAGAGAGAATCCAAGAGCTGAAATCCGGTCTGAGTCTTCAGGTATTGCCACACTGGTCAGCAGGGAATCATAAAAGACATTCGCACCTGAAAAACCGACAAGGCCGGCAATGTAAAGAAGGAAGGCGCTTAACCAGGCTCCAGGTCCGGCAGTGAAGAGCCCGGCACTCATTAAAATGCCGATACCGGTGAAGAAAAAAAGAAATTTCTTTTTTGCCTGGCCTTGATCTGCTATCGCACCCAGAATGGGGGCAAGAATGATGATAACAAAGCTGCCGGTGGAATTTGCCAGTCCGAGCCGAAAGGTACTCACCGTAACATCAACATCGCGGCACCAGTACTGTTTAAAAAAAATGGGAAAAAACCCGGCCATAATACTGGTGGCAAAGGCGGAATTTGCCCAATCATAAAAAGCCCAGGACAGCGCCTTTCTATCGATTTTCATAGCCGTTTATCTTTTTTCTCTTTGCAGATATATAATGACAGGATTTAATTC
>QKJV01000289.1 GCA_003249165.1 Desulfobulbaceae bacterium
TTTCATATGGTTATTCATCCGGAATCGGCAAAGGCTCCAACGCAAAGGGATCAAACTCGACCTGCCCTATACCCGGTTCCCTCCTGTCATCAAAAATAGTTTCCAAAGGTTGATGGGTACCCCACCAGTTTTGCCGCGCGTCAACATTTTCCTTGTTAAAATCACCAAGCCGTAAATTGTATCGCTCATTATCATGCATGTTATTCTTGTGAATGGTAAAACCGCTTCCCTTTTCTCTGATAAAGATGCCGATCTCGTTGTCAAGGATTGCACTGTTTTCAATTGTACCGACCCCTCTCATGGATCGTATGCCGATACGATTGTTTTTGAAAACCGACCGCTCGATCGTAACAGGCCCGCTTCGAAAACGGAGACCGCCTTCATTATTCGTAAACAGGCAATCGGTAACATCAACCCTAGTGAAATGAAGATGGAGCCCCCAGGTAGCATTCGAAAAATCGCAAAACGAGAAACTTGAAGCATCTCCCTTGTCAATGAGTATCTCACCCCAGGAACCAGGCCCTCGTTTTTCCTTTGACAGGAATTGAATCCTCTTTGTTTGCGTACCATCTGCAATGATGCGCCCATGTGATTGTAGCCCGATCTCAGGACCGAAATAAACAGCGGTTCCGGGCAGGAGGTGAAGCGTTGCGCCGGCAGCTACCTCTACGTTGTCAGGAACGTTTAAAGCTCCAGCCCAGGATACATCTGAAATAATTTCTTCAAACGGCCAGACCACCTCGAATGGGACCCTATTCTGGGGCTGGTAGGTAACAGTGCCCAAACCGGGATCATCGTGGCTGTCGAATATTTCTGCATCCAGGTCACTGTCAGCCCACCAGTTATTTATTGCCGATACATCGGACTCGCCGTCAAGCCCGATCCCGTATAAGCCGTTACCGGTGATATTATTTCCTTCTATTCTGCCGCTGAAAGACTGCACACCTATACCCCTCTCACCATTTAAAGAGATAAGGTTCCCCTGGATAATTGTTCTTGAATCCAGAAGATTAATTCCATTTATAGTGTTTTGTTGAATAAAATTACCGACCATTTTTATATGATCGGTATTTCGCAATGAAATCCCAGTTTCAAGGTTTCCGGCAATAAAGTTTTCCCGGTATTCACCGTACACTGCATCGGCCACCAACAAACCGTACCGGTTTCCCCAAAACATATTTTTTGTAATACGCGGGGTGCCTTCACGCAGCCTGAGTCCTTCAAGGTCATTATTGGTGAAGATATTGTCGTATGCCTCCAGGTTAACCCTGAAAAAATTGGCGCCCGTATGGTTATCAGCAACAAGGTTCCCGCGGAAAACCATCTCGGAGTCACGCGCCTGAATCCCGCTTTTGTTCCGGTAAAAATAGCTCTCCCTGAGTTCGACTAACGATTCCTGAAATTGAGCACCCCGGAAGTTATGGCGTAAAATGCTATTGGTAACAATCACGTTGGAGAAGTGAAAATGAAGGGCCCTATAAGCATCTTCAATTTGACAGAATTCCATGATGTTCTGGCCACGGTCGCTTCCCAGGATATTGATAGCATCCCAGTCACCCATCCTCCTTGTCGTTTCAGCCGACCTGAAAATTATTGGCTGCTGGGGGGTCCCTTTCGCAATGAAATGTCCTTGCACCAGGAGGCCGTTTTCGCCAATCCCGTCACCAATGGTATCTTTTTTGAGAAACTCCACCAGGGTGCCCGGCAGAATGATCAGTCTCGCCTCGGTTGGCACCCTGACGATGCCATCAATCATTATCCTGCCTTTCCAGATGGTCTGTCCGGCCAGTGCCTCATCCTTATAGAATCTGGTAATTTCTTTTTCATTGCTTAATTGATATTCGGGAAAATCATTCAACATAACAGTCTGGCGAACGGCTTCATGGACATCTTTTTTCGAATTGGATCTAAATGTTACCTCTTCGGTTTGCAAAGACGCTTTGTTTAAGGTGAGAAGCCCGTAGTCATTATCAGAAATGAGTGAATTTTGGATCAAAGCCTGCGTCGCTTCCCCCTGCGCTACAATCCCATACCTGTTGCCGGACAGCTTCGAACCGTCCACCTTCAGCTTGCCATTTACAACGTAAATACCTGTTTCAGCGTCTCTTATCTCGCTGCCTGCAAGATACGCCTCCCCATTATCGACAATAATTCCGGCCCAACGGTCGTCGCCTTCATCTGTTTTTCCCAATTTAAATAAAACAGGTTGTAATTCAGTACCTTCAGCCCGCAGAGAACCGTGCACCAGAATTTCTGTGTAGTGCGACAAGTATTCCGGGTCAATCTTGGTGCTTTTAGCAGGATTAATGATTATTGTAGTTCCAGCTGCGATGGTAAGAGTGACTCCGGAAGGCACGAGCAGGTCGTCACTGAGAGTAACTTCCCCATGCCAGAAAGTATCTTCCGTTAGGGCCTCCCCGGCAACAGTTTGTGCTGGCAGGAGACAAAGAAGAAATATATAAAAAAATGTTTTCATAGTTACTTTACATTCAGTAAAGAAAAAGCAACACTGTTCGATTATATTCCTTAGTTTGGTGAAAACCGCTTTAAAAAGAGTAATCAATTTCATGAGGAATAGCAATGCACGGATATGATAGATTTTTTAAAGTTTCAGTGCTAGTATAACAGAATTACAGAAAATATCGTCATGACCATTATATTTAGCCGATTAACAACTTGATTCCCATGTTTCTCAGGTTTTGCAGAGTAATATTTTTCGCCTGTTTTCTGATATCTCTATGTACCGGTCAGGCCCTTGCAGACACCCTTATAGAAGGTATTGTATTCTCTACGAAAGGTCCTATTGCGGATGCCGTTGTCCACGCCTATCCGGACGTAGAATCACTTTTTAATAATAAAAATGCTATTTCCTCGCATCCCGGTGAGAAACCAGGACAGTTTAAACTCTCCCTGCCTCCCGGAAATTATTACCTTGTTGCGGAAGGTACAGTCGATGATATCGCTATGTTCTCCTATCATGGCATCAACCCCATCAATATTACAGATCAACCGCATTGGATTCCTTTTTTTGCGGTGGACACGCCGCCAGTCCGTTTTGAACCAGGCACCACAGGAATTAGTGGAACGGTATATTACAAGGGCACAGCTCTTTCTGGAGGAACAGTCTCTGTTTATCCGTTATCGGATAAACAGTTTCGCGGTATGGGACTTTTCACGAACAGTCTCGATGATAAAGGCCGATTTTATTTTGACCTTGAGCCCGGTCTTTATGTGGTGGTAGCCCGCCAGCGGCAACAAGACTCAGCTATGGGACCGCTTGGCCCTAAAGATCTCTTTTGCTATCCAGCCACAAATCCCATCCCTGTAGAAGTAAACATCGTGAGTGACGTCCATATCAATTGTTAT
>QKJV01000458.1 GCA_003249165.1 Desulfobulbaceae bacterium
AAAGTTTTGAAGCAATATGGAACAGTCCGGAGGCACAAAAAGTACGTGAAACCGTTAAGAATTGCCCTAAACAATGCTGGATGATAGGTTCCGCAGCCCCTGCCATGAAAAAACGTGTGGCCATTCCTCTCAAATGGGTTTTGAAAAATAAAATTAAGGTTTTGAAGGCAGGAAATACCAATGTGGCTCTAGATCCGGTAAGCTGTGATTAATATGGTGTGGTATTCGGGAATTCCAAAAAATAGATGAAGATATTTGTTACAGGCACTAGAGGGGTCCCCGGAATTCCTGGGGGAGTTGAGACTCATTGCGAAAATTTGTATCCGCTCATTGCCGGGAAAGGTCATGAAATTTTTCTGGCCACCCGAAGTTCGTATGTTAGAAATCCTGTAACGGAATGGAAGGGGATTCAGCTCGTCAGATGTTTTTCTCCCCGACTGAAAAGTATTGAGGCTATTGTTCATACATTTCTTGCTTTGCTCAAGGCGCGGCTGCTTAACCCGGATGTGGTTCACATTCATGCAGTGGGCCCAGCTCTATTGGTTCCCTTTGCACGATTGCTCGGTCTAAAAGTTGTTTTTACAAATCACGGACCTGACTATGATCGGCAGAAGTGGGGCAGGGTGGCAAAGTTCGCGCTAAGGCTTGGGGAAAAGCTTGGTGGTTCTTTCGCAAATGAAGTAATCGTTATTTCAAGAGTTATTCAGGGTATTATAAGTAAGAGATGCAATCGGGAAAGCCACATTATTTACAATGGGGTCACGCTCCCTAATATAACTCAAAATAACGATTATATTAAGGGTTTTGGGGTTAAGCCAAAGAAGTATGTCCTGGCGGTCGCCCGTTTTGTGCCGGAAAAAGGATTAACAGACCTAATTGAAGCCTTCAAAAATTTGAAAACAGATTTTCATCTGGTTATAGCTGGCGACGCTGACCATGAAACCGAATACAGTCGGAAAGTAAAAAAGCTTGCCCATAGCAATGATCGAATTGTGCTGACAGGATATATAACAGGGGACAAACTGAAGCAGGTTTTCAGCAATGCCGGCTTATTTGTCCTTCCCTCCTATCATGAAGGATTGCCCATCGCCCTTTTGGAAGCATTGAGTTACGGCCTGTCGGTACTTGTTTCTGATATCCCCGCTAATTGTGAAATTGATTTGCCTGCAAAAAGATTTTTCAAATGTGGTAATATTGCTGATATGCAGAAAAAAATGAAAGCTCTTTTGTTAGAACCAATTACTAAAGCAGAGCAACTGGAAATTTATTCGATGCTTACTCTAAAATATGATTGGAATCACATTGCTGATCATACAATTTCGGTCTACTTAAAGGCATTAAACAGTTAAAATCCTTTCTGACTTAAAAACCAAAAATCAAAATTATCGTGGCTAAATCTCATCCGGGCAAACACTATATTTTGTTGTTTCCTCTCATTATATTCGCAAGCATAATAATTGGCTTTTGGCCTATGCTGGAAAAGCTTCTCATGCGATGGAACAGTGGGGATAACAACTATTGTTTCCTAGTCGTTCCTCTTTTCCTGTATCTCTGCTGGGAGAAAAAAGAAACATTCAATTTCAAGCGGTTCTGCTGGAGCAGTTGGGGAATGGTAGCAGCTTTTTTTTCCGTACTGCTCATTTGCATCGGCGAACTCGGTTCTGTGGAAACTCTTGTTTATCTTGGCATCTGGGGTTGCGTTACCAGTCTTGTTCTCACACTCTATGGTGTACGCCGCAGCCTTGACCATCTCTTTTTTCCGCTCCTGATTCTGCTGTTCATTGTGCCTATGCCGCCGTATATCAATCAGATTCTCACTTTCAAAATGAAAATGGCGGCAAGCACACTTTCGGTCGAAATGATGCGATTGACAGGCATTTCCGTTCTCCAGACAGGCAATATTCTTGATCTCGGCGCAAATAAAATGCAGGTTGTCGATGCCTGCAGTGGCCTCCGCTATATCGTTTCAATGGTTCTGATCGCCCTCCTTATCGGTCATTTCAGCACTACCGGTCTCTGGCGAAAAATTTTTCTGCTGGCACTGGTTTACCCGTTGTCGATATTCACCAACGCATTACGTATTTATATCGGAGGAGTACTTACTATAAACGGTTTCGAGCAGTTTAATGACGGGATCTACCATGAAGTTCAGGGAGTAATCGCCTTTTTAGCTGCTGGAGCCGTCGTGTTCTGTTGTGCCGTGTTGCTGCAGAAAATCGGAACTCTCCGTCAAACTGCAAAATTGGCGGACAAGGGCTGTCCATCTCCGGACTTTCGTACCGTACTCTCTATAACTTTCCTGTATGTAGTTCTTTTTGGCGGCAGCGGCTGGGCGTTCCACAATCTCACCAACACACTCATTATTCCTTCGCGTACGACGTTTGCATCTTTCCCGATGGAAATAACGGGTTGGCATGGAAACCGCAACTACCTCTCCCAGGAAATTCTTGATTCTCTCTGGGCCGATGATTACATAAACGCCACCTTCGTAAAAAAGGATTTGCCCAATACAATTTATCTTCTAATTCCCTATTATCAGTATCAGGAAACCCGCCATACTGCGCATGCTCCACAGTCATGTCTCCTCGGTGGTGGATTTGAATTGGTCAGGTCTTCGATGCTGAAAATAGCGGTGCCTTCAGGAAAAGATATTGATATTAGTTTACTGCATTTGAAAAAAGATGAAACCCAAATGCTGGCGGCCTATTTTTTTTATGAAAGGGGACGTGTGATAACAAGTCCTTTTAAAAACAAGTTATATCTTATGTGGGATGCCTTCCGATATCGCCGGACGGATGGGGCACTGGTCCGTATCGAAATGACGGTTCCACCCGGTCAGAATCTTACTGAAGCCCAGAAAATACTGACAGGCTTTATCACAGACGGGTTATGGCCTCTTCTCCCTACCTATATCCCAGACTAAAAATTTTACGCTTGCCCGATCTCCATGTTCCAACAACAGGTTTACATATTAAATACCTTCCGGATGATGTTTGATGCGATCAGTGTCATCGCCGCCGGTTATGCTGCCAGATATCTGGTCAGTTATTATGTGCCTGATGTCGTGTGGATGATGGATGAAAACATTTTCATTATTTCCGTCCTCATGATGATGTTTGTCAATAACTATGTCATGGGCAAGATGAATATGTACGGCGACAGGAGGCATCCAAATCTGTGGAGTCTTTTCTGGCCGATGTTCAATGCAATTCTGATTGATTTCAGTGTTCTTGCAAGCTTCGTTTTTATCTTCGATTTTCCGGATTATCCTCGATCATTTCTGCTTATTTTTGCAGGACTCTGTCTGCTCATGATGTTCTGTGAAAAAATCCTGCTTCGTATATACATCAAAT
>QKJV01000278.1 GCA_003249165.1 Desulfobulbaceae bacterium
GCTAAAAAGAAGAAAGGGCGAGGCCGTGTCAGACCCTGAAAAAGGATCAGGTTCAATCCCATTAATACTGGCGTGTTGCTCATGGCAGTGTGCGCAATTTCCCTTCGCATATTCCTTGAACTCAGGACCATTACGCTTTACTCCGAAAGATTTGTCTCCATGCGCGGAAGCGGTATATGAAGAACCAGCCAGAGCCGGCAAAGAAAGAAAAGGTCCAAGTAATAGTGTACAGAGAGGGACAAAAAAGAATTCTCTGTATTTTGGTTGCTGCTTTTTCATGGAGCGACCCTTGTCATATTTCTGTATTTAATGGCTGTAGGTAAGGGGGATAACCTGCTTTACTATGTGTTTTTATTCCCAATAATATCTCCCAACATAAAATAATAGATACGAACAAAAAAAGCACGTAGAGTTCGTGCTTTTTTTGTTCGTATCTATTTTATCGAAAAAGGAAAAGATTATTTTACTCAATTATATATAATATTGATCGATAGCGTTTTCATCTGCCAACTGTGACTCAAAAGCAAGTTGCGGGATGAGAGCATTATCGAGAATAAAACGTTCAAGTTGCTGTATCTGGGAAGCCGTGAGGTCTCCGAAAGTGACGCGACGCTGTTTTATGGTTGTTTTACTTGTTGGTGACTTGGAAAGAACAGTATCGGAAATCGTCTGGAAGGGGATTTCATCCATGTAGTGATCATTGTAACCGAAGAGTATGCCCTTTTCTGGTGGATTGCCCTGGAGATATTCTTTATCCACATAATTAAAAACTAAACCACCCATGCTGATGTCAATGACCTTTCCAAAATTATGGTGGAGAACATACATGTCTTTTTTGGGGAGGAATCTTGGGAACTTACGACGATTCATTGCAGTGAAATTTGTTGTCATTTTCAATCCTTCACTTAAAGTTTAACCGTTTCGCAAATATTTATTCATCCGCCAATGTGTTTTGTAAGATAACATGAACCCATCATTTCTGCGTTTTGGCGCCTGAACTTAATTCCAAATCCATCAAAGGTACATTATGTCTCGAATCGAGGAATGTATCACAGTGTCATTTAACAAAAAATGCATGGGGTGGGAATGAGGCAAATTGTCGCATTATAAGGCCTGTAACCGCGTGGTCCGACTTGTCCCGTTTTTGGTCGCATGGACCGTATCATAATATATTTATCATGTGAAAACAGAATGTTAATTTAACTCACGCTGATTATTAATTGAGGAGGATATTTAGAGGAGATACGTATTCATTTCAACTTGATATTGGCTGATAATCAGCCGCAATTATTGACAAGGTACCATGAAAATGGTACCTGAACTTAGTTCGTCAGGAATAAAACTTCAATTGCAACAATATGCTAGCAGTGTTGTGTCTCTTTGTCGCATATATAAAGAATATTTGTAGCGTATTCAGATAGTTAATGTTGAGTTAGTGTCCAAGGGTTTGAAGTTGAAATATCTAAAAATTACCCTTATATTTTTTCTGAATGCATTCATTTTTGGCGTAGAAACGGCTGGGGCAAAGGGAATAATGCTCCTAACCCCTGACTATGATTCTATTCTATACGCCCGTATGCCGACAACACATCTTGTCGTCGAGGTGCAGGCTAAGGAGACTCTCGAAAGCCTTCTGTTGCGATCCAGAGCTGGCGAGGTTGAGCCGTTTGTTACACGAATGAACAATGATGCCTATTATGTTCATTATCGGGTATCGCTTGTCCCAGGGAAAAATGAATTTGTTTTGAGTCCTGGAGGGCAACATATTGTTATCGATTATAAACCCCTGCGGACTTTATTCGATGCTGATCTCGATGCCCCAGATGTCTACCTCTATCATCGGCAAGGAATCATGCATAAGCAGTGCAGGTCATGTCATGAATTTAACGTCGTGCCTAAAGGTAATTATACAAAATCATCTCCATACGGATCAAGATCTCCAATCTGCTATTCATGCCATAAAGGGATTTTTGAAGAGGTGAAGTGGCAGCATAGTCCAGCCGCAAATCTTCTCTGCGAAATGTGTCATCGCGAAGGCAAGGACGGAGCCATTTCGGTTTTTATAGGGAAAAATGCTGTTCTTTGTTACCAATGTCACCTTATCAAGGGGAAACCATGGGGAGATATGGCCCATATTCATGCCCCCGTTGGTTATGGGGTTTGCTCAATCTGCCATAACCCGCACGGCGATAAATATCGTTTTCAATTGTGGGCTGACGCCAGGGGAGAATTATGTGTCAGTTGTCATGAGGATATGGCAGTACTTCTCGAAAAGAACACAAAAGGAATAAAAGTCCACGGTATTGTTAAGGGTGGTGGGTGTGTGACCTGCCATGATCCTCATGCGTCAGATAATGCATATATGCTCTATAAGCCCATTAATCAGTTGTGTACAGGATGCCATAACGATTTTGCTGAGGTAACACAGGGACATCCCGTAGTTGGACATCCTGTATCAGGTCCCAGCAATCCGTTGTATCCGGGGGAAGAGTTCAGCTGTGCAAGCTGCCATGATCCGCATGGATCGAAATTTGAACACTTGTTGATAGGGGATCTATTAAGCGGACATTTCTGTATAAAGTGTCATGACAAAAGGGCCCCTTGAAAAAATATTACGTGAAATGACTTTCATTCGTTTTTTTTTTAGTTTACAGGATTCTTTTTTTTATTTAATGCTGAATACTTGATGAAAGGTTGAAAGAAAAATTTCTTGTAAAAATGTAAATAAATCCTCACTGTATTGGGGAGCCTGTTTCCTGCGAAGTAAGTTGATTATTATATGCCAGGTCGCTAAATTGCCCCTTGAATAACTCTTGGAATAAATAATAACGATTTGGTTTTTATTGAGATATTTTGTTTCAGGAATTTTACAAAGTCATCAAGTTTTGAAAATGATTTAATTTTACTGGTGTGAGTGACTTATGCGGAAATTAAAAATTAAGGTTTTGCAATCTCTCTGTTTACGTACTGAGGCACTATGGCAAATTGCTTTCTGCGCGGTGTGGATAAGTCTTCTCTGCCAAGGCGTATCATTTGCCGCGCCACAAGATAATACTCCCTGGCCTGTGCCGGTAAAAACTGTAAAAATAATAAATGAGGACGATCAGGGGGCTCCCCTGAAATTCCCATCCTCCGTCTTTTATGACAGTTCCATGCAAGAAATTTATGTTGTAGGTGGAGGAAATGGGCGAATTAATATTTATAATACTGATTTTTTCCCCAAAAGTTCTTTAGGAGAAGGGCGGGGTGTTGACTCGCCGAATGGAATATATGTTGCTTCTGATGGGAAGGTGTTTATCAGTCAGGGGCGTACGGAAAAAAAGCCTCCGCGTATTACTATTCTTAACGCAGCTTTTTTCCCTGTAAAAGATATTTATATTCAGCAGTACCCGGGAGCCGAAACATTTGTCCCGAATCAAATTGTCGCCTGTAAAGAAAAACTTTATGTGACGGGAGTTGATTTTCGCGGCTTGATGGTCTTGGATAGTGAAGGTAATTTTCTTAACTGGCTGAAACCGAATGATAAAATTATACAGGAAGAGCTCAAGGATTATTCCAAACTCCCACCCGAATTATCAGGAAGTTTACCTTTAAATCAGGAGGGAGTTTCAGCTTTGCAGGAAAATGTCTCTCCTGCCGAAAAAGAACTGAGCGCAGAAGAAGAACAGCGCGAAATCGAGATGGCTAACCTTCCGGATTACCTTAAGCCAAAAGGCAAAGATGTAAGCGAAGAAAACATGGCAAAACGTTATGGGCCAGTTATGGTTACGGATGTCGTGTGTGGAAAAGATGGGACTCTTTATATTCTCAGCGAGGAAACCAGTAAAGTTTATGTTTTTAATGACAAGGCAGAATTTCAGTCTGCTTTTGGAAAAAAAGGTGGCTCCTCTGGTAAATTGAGTCGTCCCAGGGCTCTTGCTATTGATGAAAAAAGAAAATGTATTTATGTCGTGGATTATATGCGGCATTCGATTTTGGTATACAATATTGCCGGACGTTTCCTTTTCGAAATAGGGGGGAAGGGAAGTCCACCCCGCTGGTTTAACTTCCCGACCGACATCGGTCTGAACAGTGAGGGCAACCTGATCGTTGCAGACCTTTTTAATCAGCGGGTTCAGGTCCTTGACGTGGAGTTTGATGCGGTTTGTTTGGGGCGGGGGATTTCGCCGGAAAACTTTTGCAGGAGAGATTAAACAGATCCTCCCAGCAGTAAGCCTACTTGTCAGGGGGATATTTGTAAAGTTTCCTTTGCAGGGTTCTGCGGTGGATTCCCAGCCGTTTAGCCGTTTCAGAAATGTTTCCACCGCAGTCGGCTAGAACACGATTAATATGTTCCCATTCTGTTCGTGCGAGTGAAGGTGCGATGAAATCGGCAGGTTTACTATCGATCTCGACCTCCGGGCTCCTGTTGAATGCATTTAATATGTCGCCGACATCTGCGGGTTTTGGCAGATAAAAAACAGCTCCCAGCTTGATGGCATCAGCTGCGGTTGCGATGCTGCCATATCCAGTAAGCACGACCATTTTCAGCTCTGGGGCAATAAATAATGCATCGCGAATAAGTTCGAGCCCGGATTTGCCGGGCATTTTCATGTCAATCACCGCTAATTTAGGATTTTTTTCTCTAATAATCTTGATTGCTTCGTCATAATTTCCCCCGGAAAAAACTCTAAAACCACGAGTTTCGAAAGCACGTTGTAGTCTATTTCTAAAAAGTGCTTCATCGTCGACTATCAGAATTGTATCCATTAACTTCTTCTCCGTTTAAAGACGCTAGTGGTTGGTTAACAATGCGTCTTCTCCTCAGCATGAATCCTGTTGAGGGCAAAGGTTAATGTTGCGGTCGTCCCGGATAATGGGGTTGAAGTCAAATAAAGGTCGCCTCCGAACCGGTTGGCCAAGATTTTTGCAAGGTAAAGTCCGAGCCCCATTCCGTTGCCATGTCCCTTGCTTGTGTAAAAGGGTTCTATCGCTTTTTTGACTAGCCTCTTGTCCATGCCTTTGCCACGATCTTTAACCTCCAGATAAAGATACTGGTTATCTTTCCAGCAGAAAAGATCAACAGGAATTCCCGGAGTTGAAGCCTCAAGAGCATTTTTCATGAGATCCTTAACTGTCCGCTTCAGGCTTCTGGCTGGCATAATAACATGCATCTCTCCGACTTTGTTATGAAAATTAATTTTTTTCTGAGGCTGATTTTTAAAAAAGATTATGGCTTCATAAACCAGTTCTTGAATGTTAAATTTTTCAACGTTTTCTCCAAGAAGTTTCCCGCTGTCTGTCGACATCTGGAAAAGGATTGCTCGACACCGCTCAACCTGTTCTCTGATTAAGTTGGCATCTTCAATAAGGCTTGGATCACTGTTATGGTTGTCTAAATGGTAAAGCATCTCTCCACTGGCAACTGCAATTGTTGATAGAGGTGTTGAAAATTCATGAGCGGCTCCGGCTGCAAAGCTGGCAAGTGTTGCAAGCTTTTCATTCTTCAGCCGTTCATCATCAAGCTCTTTAAAGACTTTTTCCTGTTTTTCAATGTTTGTTTTGATTTGTCCGACAGGAAAAACAATCAGCAGAACAACTAAAAAGAAAATAAAAAACATAAAATAGCTATGCGAATTAAAATACGCATCAAGCTGCCGATTAAAAACAGTCAGAATTTCAGGATTGTGGATGTAATGGTGGGATGCTGTGAGGATAGATTGATCAATGGGAAGTGGAGTAGCGAAATAAAAGTAAAGCGAATAACATGTTGCTGTGAAAACTGTCAGTATGTAAGAACAACTTCGCTTAAGAAGCAATGCGCCAAGCACAATATAAATAATGTACAGAATACTCAATGGGTTGAAAATCGAAACAACCTGGAAAAAAAGGATAGTCATGAGGAGGATGTCACAAAACATGACAAGTGTCGGAAACCAACCGGGAATTTCTCTTCTCCTTTCAAGAAAGAGTTTTGAAAAATAGGCATTACTGAGAAGACCAATACCGATAATAAATAAAGCGATCCGCAAGGGAATTTGTATGTGAAAAAACCTAATAGCGGCAGTTACCATAAACAATTGGCAAACAAGAATTGCCCATCTTACCCGAAGTAACCAGAGAAAGGTTACATCACGACCAATACTGCTAAATGTTCGCCTGGTTATGATCCCTTGATCACATTTTTTCACTCGATAACCTTTTTTTGACGCGGAAAGAAAAAATTGAGCACAAAGACGGCGATATGCAAATTGATTATATCCATCATCTGTTTTCGAAATTTTACTTTCCTGCGGAGAGAGACTTTAAGCAATATGCCTCCCCGGGTATTTATTGAGGAAATATTTCGCTGCCCTGGTTGAGGATAATTGGCTCATCAGTAATCATGAAGTCATAATTCAAGTGCGGCATTCTGCCGCAGGCA
>QKJV01000243.1 GCA_003249165.1 Desulfobulbaceae bacterium
GTTTTTGCCGATTTAATTATTGCCGGAGTATTTCATGAATCCAAATCATACGGTTAAGATGATGATCTCTGAAGAGGAGATACATAAGCGAATTCAAGAGATGGCTGTAGAGATCAATGAGCGTTATAAAGAGAGCCCATCTTTTGTGCTTGTCGGTTTATTGCGCGGCTCAGCTATCTTTCTTGCAGATCTGGCGCGCAAGCTTACTATTCCCGTTGTTTTAGATTTTATGGCGACCTCCAGTTATGCAGACGGTACAGAAAGCTCAGGTGAAGTTAAGGTTTTAAAGGATCTCGATGAAGAGATTTATGGAAAAGATGTGTTGATCGTTGAAGATATTATCGATACCGGCCATACCCTTAATAAGATTAAAGAGCTGTTGCTGCAGCGTGAACCCAAATCTTTTGCCATCTGCACACTGCTGAATAAGCCTTCTCGGCGGGAAGTGGAAGTCGAGGTCGACTGGGAAGGATTTTCCATTGAAGATAAATTTGTTGTTGGTTACGGTATCGACTATGCTCAACGCTACCGTAACCTGCCTTATATCGGCTATGTTTCTTTTGATGAGTAAAGGTTGAAATTACCAAACAGGCTCTAAGGACAGTAAAAAAACAGTGCGCCATACACAGATGATCCGACGGATCACAGGACCCTATAACCTTAACACCTATTTCCTGGTCTGTAAAAAATCCCGGAAAGCAGTCATTATTGATCCGGGCGGAACGGTTGAGGAAATAGCAGATTTCATCCGGGAAAAGGATCTTATCCCTGATAAAATTCTGTTGACCCATGGACATGCTGATCAGTTCTTTTGCATGGATGCATTCAAGGAAATCGCCAGCATACCTTATTGCCTGCACGAGGCGGATGATGACTTTTTTAAAGATCCGGAAGTAAGGGCAAAAACGAAACAGTCGATTGGTCTGCCGCCGCCATATCCGGCAGATATCAGGATGAATGACGGCGATAAATTTGCCTTTGGTTGTTGTGAACTATCCGTTATCCATACCCCCGGACATACGCCCGGTTCGGTCTGTCTGCTGTGCGAGGACCATCTGTTCACGGGGGATGCCATCTTTGTGGGAGAGGCCGGACGGACGGATCTGCCGGGCGGAAACCTCACTTGCCTGATTGATTCCATCAGGGTTAAAATACTGCCGCTTGACAAAAAAACCGTGATCCTTCCGGGTCATCACCATACCGGAGATCCTTCCTGGTCGACCATAGAACAGGAGATGAAGACCAATATATATATCACCGATTTTATTCTGGATGAATAATGATGGAAGAGATGCGTTGTTGCTTTCAGCGTAAGGCCTGGAGGTGAAATGCTGATCATAGAGTTTGAAAAATCATTTGAATTTTTTCTTTCCAGAAAAGTGAGCCATGGCCGGGTACTCTGTCCCTTGGACCGGAAGGCCAGTGTTAAAGATATTGTGGAATCATATGGTGTGCCCCACACAGAAATCGGCAGCCTGGTGTTTGACCGCCGGCCCGTTGATTTTTCTTTTGTCTGCCTGACTGACGGCATACTGTCGGTCGGCGCGGTTCAGCCGCCTTTTGATGTCTGCTCACCGTCTTTTTTAAGGCCGTATCCAGCATGTGCCATTCGGTTTATAGCAGATGTGAATGTCATGCGTCTGGGGCGCCTGATGATTCTGGCCGGTTTTGATGTCTGCTGTTCCTCTTCTTATGAGGATGCACAAATTGCCGACATCGCCGAGCAGGAAAGCCGTATTGTGCTGACCCGGGATACCCGGCTGCTCATGAGAAAAAAAATTACATTTGCCCGACGGATACGCTCTGAAGACCCTTATGCCCAGCTAATGGAAACCCTGTCTTTTTTCGGCCTTAAGGGTGCGTTATCTTTTTTTAAGCGCTGCACCCGGTGCAATACCCTGCTGCAGCCTGTGACCAAGGCAGCCGTGCTGCCGCTTCTTGAACCCAAGACCCGACGGTATTACAATGAATTTTTTCAATGCCCCCGGTGCGGTCAGGTGTACTGGCCGGGTTCTCATCGGGATCATATTCTGGAAAAAATGAGAGCCGCGGGCCTGGTAACGGATATGAGCTGACCGTCCTCGTGGTCCCCTGGTCGTCTATGCTTTTCACTCAACAAGAATACTGCCTGTTGTTCTTGCATACTTTTTGCTATTATAATTATAAATTGCTGCCGGTTCGGAACCGGCCGTGACTTAATACAGGTAATCACGTACAAGGAGGAAGCCATGGGTGTTGGGGAAATTTGCAATCGCGAAGTGATTATTATCGACAGGGAAGGTTCCGTCCGTGAAGCCGCCGGACTTATGCGAAAATACCACGTCGGTGATGTCGTCGTTGTCGAAGAAAAGAACGAGGAACGTTTTCCGGTCGGTATTATGACCGACAGAGACATCGTGCTTCAATTGATCGCTCTTGATGTCGACATAAATGCCGTCACGGTTGGCGATGCCATGAGTTTCGAATTAATAACCGCCAGGGAAGAAGACGACGTTATGGAGACAATCAAGCGAATGCGCCGCAAAGGAGTCCGTCGGATACCGGTTGTAAACGATCGCGGCGGTCTGGAGGGAATACTCTCGGTGGATGACCTTATAGATCTCCTCTCCGAACAATTGACGGACCTTGCAAAACTGGTCATGGGCGAACAACAGCAGCGGGAAAGCGAAAAACGCCTGTGAGATTTAGATAATCTCTATCAAAAAGGGGATATAATGCCGACCGAATCTTTACCGAAATCCCTGAAGGCCTTTCATGATATCGGCTTTGAAGAGATAGAGCACACAGCTGATTGTGCACTTCACATTTTCGGAAAAAACTTTTCGAAATTGCTTGCAAACGCAGCGATCGGCATGACCAGCCTGATAGCCTTCGAGCCTTCCTCCATTCCTGATGATACAAAACGGCACGTTGAATTGGAGGCCATGGATGCCGAGAGTTTACTGGTAGAATGGTTGAGTGAACTGGCCTATTGGGCTGAAACTGAGATGCTCATATTTCACCGGTTTGAACTGTACAACGTGACACCGAACCATTTGCAGGCCGTTATACACGGGGGTCACGTATCCGGTTTTAAAAAGCATATAAAAGCAGTAACCTATCATAACCTGGAAGTTATCGAAACGGAAAAAGGCCTGGAGGCCACGGTGGTATTCGATGTATAATCGTACGGTGAATTGAGCGTTTTAGGGCCATGGAAATATTAAAATCCACCGATAGAGCGCGGGATTTTTGTTCGTTTTCAAGGCGTATTAATGGGAGCATATTGAAATATGTGCCCATTGATGCAACGAAGAAAACGGGCAAAAAGACAAGCTGTATGGTGGATTTTATTGTTTCCAT
>QKJV01000433.1 GCA_003249165.1 Desulfobulbaceae bacterium
TTTGGGGAAGTGGGTACGGCAGTGTTCCGCCAGGTTCATGCCCGTGGCGATGCCGAGTTTGGCGGACATGGTCTGGATCAGCATGGCCATGAGATTGCTGGCCACGATGACCCAGACGAGCATGTAGCCGTATTCGGCCCCGGCCTGGATGTTGGTAGCGAAATTGCCGGGATCGATGTAGGCGACGCTGGCGATGAACGCCGGGCCGAGAAAGGGCATCAGCCGGGCCGGCAAACTCTTTTTCCGGCTGCTGTCCAGCACGTCAAGGGCTGATTGGACCGTGCCGGCATCGGAAAACTGCGATTTGTCGGGTTGTTGTCCGGTGACAATATGCATTGTCATTTTTACCGGTTGGAATGAGGCTTTAGTTCACATGCTGGAAGATCCTTAAAGCCCTTGGCCCGGGCACCTTTCACTGAGAGACTTTTAAAAAGGAGAAACTGAATAAGATTTATTTCGATAATCCCTCCAGTTGTATTTGCTTCGATGTTCGATGACTGCCAGATTGTAACCTGATTGACGGTAATCGGATCATAATCATCCGGGGATTTTTTTTCTGGTTTGCCCGTGCGGACCGCAGGGACTATTTCACTTGTTCAACAGTCATTGTTCGAAGGACGCGATTCGAGATGAAGGGTTGCATGGCCACCATTCACCATTCGCTATTATGAATTTCAAAGCCTGGTCACTGATTTTTATTGTGTTTTCTTTTTGTATATTCATTGTTATTCCCTGCTGTTATGATTTGAAATTTTTGTGCTGCACCGGGAAAAAAGGGAAATCGTTAGTTTTTATTTTTAATCATAATGTTTTCATCCTGTTTGGTAAAGGGAGAGAGTTTTTCTGTCGTTTCCCGCCTCTTTCTTCAAGATCATGAACGAACAAATTTTCGCGTGTAAATAAACGAGGAAATCCTTGCTAAAAAAGGGACAAAAAAGATATTACTAAATATATAGATGGACGGAACTGCTATGAGTTCCGGCAATGAGCGATAAAAAATCAATTTGAGGGCCACCCTATGAAAGGAAAACTCGTCATCGCTATGGTAGGTCTGCCTGCCCGCGGCAAGTCCACTATGGCCCTTAAAATCGCCCGTACCCTTGCCCATGATGACCTTAAGGTGGAAATATTCAATAACGGCGAACTGCGTCGCAGGCTTTCCCATGAGAACACATCAGCGCCGGATTTTTTTTCTCCATATAATCCGAAAGGTTCGGAACTGCGGGAGAACTGTGCCCGCCTCAATCTCGGCCTCGCCCAGTCTTTTTTAAGTAAAGACGGTGACGTCGCCATCATAGACCAAGGCGGAAACTGATCGAGGAAACCTTTTCCGGGATTCCGCTCTTTTTTATTGAATGCGCCAATGTGGACGAAGAGGTGAACGAAGCCTATCTGGAACGCAAAGCCTCCCTGATGGAATTCAGTCATCTATCACCGGATGAGGCGTTTGACAGTTTTCACAAACGTATCTCACACTATGAAAGTATTTACGAACCGTTGAGCAAAGAACGCAACCTGATTCTGGTCGATTCTTTTGAAGGCTGTATTCTGCAGGAGCAGATTTCCGACGTGATTCCCTATCATGATCGGATTCGCGATATCATCACGACCCGAATAGTCAGTAATCTTTTTCTGCTGCGCCACGGGGAGACCTATTTTAATCTGGAGGATCGGATCGGCGGTGATTCTGACCTGACAGAAAAGGGGCTCTCCCAGGCCCGGGCCCTGGCCGAATATTTTGCGGGTGTACCGATTCCGATCATTTTTACCAGCAACTACAAGCGCACCCTGCAAACCGCCGCGGCTATTGCCGAGAAACAGCATGAATGTTCCATCATAGCTCTGCCCGAATTCAATGAGATCCACGCCGGACTCTGCGAGGGAATGACCTATAAGGAGATAAGGGAGAAGATGCCGCATGTGGCCAATGCCCGTAACCGTAACAAATTCAGCTATGTCTATCCCATGGGTGAAGGCTACGCTACTATGGAAAAACGGGTCCACCGCGGTCTGCATAAGGTTTTTTACCTCAGCAACTATAACGACAACATCATGATAGTCGGCCACCGGGCGGTAAACCGCATGATCCTGTCGGATTTCGTTTTCCGCCCAAAGGAGGAGGTGCCATACATCTATATGCCGCAGAACCGCTACTATCATTTACAGATCGACCATTACAAGAAACATTTCGAATTGAAGTCATTTATGCGCGGAGCCGAGGCCAATTTGCCTGCATAGCATGGCAGAAAAGAAAATCTTGGATCGGGATATTGATCCCCCAGCCATGGCTGGGGGATTTTTTTATTCGGGTTAATTGATCAACCTGTTCAGCATAATGACATCATTGATCTTCTGATAATCAAAAAAGCATTCCTTCCCGCTTCGCTGCAAAATCACTTGCCTGAGTTGTTTCAGCTGTGGCTCGTCGGCCAGTGTGCTTGCCGTGGCGAGCTGCTGGTAGTCTCCTTTGGTGCCCATTGATTCGTAAAGTTCTTTGTATGCCCTCTCGAAGCCTGCGCGATCCTCTTTCTTTTTCGTTCCAAATGTTTTGATATGGTTCTGCATTTCTTCCAGATTGTTCAGCGTTTCGATTGCGAACTGTGCGACGTCCGGATCTTTTTCGTTTTTGAGAATCCCTTCGGAAAAAATTCTCATCGTGTTCACATCGGGAGAGATTTTCTCCAGTGAGCTGAGAATAAGCGCGCGGATTTTCGGATCCTTTTCTATTGTGAACTGCTGCTGCAGGGGGCGGACAGCCTCGGTGGGTATCAACCATTGACCGAGGATCATAATAGCATTGGCCCTGACATTTTTATTGTCGTCATTTATCTTGCCGAGCAGGAAGGGTACGGCCAGGTCGCCGTATCTGCCGAAGACAAAGACAAGTTGATCATAAAAACAGCTTTGATCCTGCTGCAACATGTCGATAGTCGCCGGCAACGCAGGTTGGTAACGTAAACGGGAGAGCAGATTAACCAGAAAGAATTTGTTCATGGTATCGGTTGTTCCAAGCAGGCGGCGAAAAAGAAATTCCGCGGCCTTATCTCCGCCGATCATGACAAGGGATAACCCGGAGTTCCGCTTTACCGTTTCACTTTGTTTGTCTTCGGAGAGGCGGATAATGTCGTCAACCGCTTCCGGCAGCCTGGTATAGCCTATGGCCTGGATATAGAGCGCCAGATCATCCTCGGACAGGTTCGGCGTATTGGCCTTTTCCAGAAGCAGATCCAGGTTTTCCCGGGGGGCCTTTTCAATGTTTTTTCTGATCTTTTCCAACTGGGCAGTGGTGGCCGGCTGGCCTTTGGCGATAATTTCGTCAAGGTCCCGGGTAACCGAGTTCCCTTTTGCTGCTGCAGTGCCAACGATAACAAGCAGGAGCAGGAGTGATGTGGTAAGTAATTTGGCAAAACGTTCCATTTATATTCCTCGATTTGCGTTTGCTTGAAGGGAATTATTGCCGGGCCAGTGCCAGGCGAATCCCGAGTGTGGCAAAAATCCCGGCTGTCAGCCAGGAAAAGGTTTTGGATATAGCGGGTTTTTTTAACAAATAGTTGCCGATGGAGCCGGAAAGCAGACCTATGGCGGTAAAAATAATCAGCCCCTGGAGCATGAAAATCAGGCCGAGCAGGATCATCTCCAACGCGACATTTACAGAGCCCCGGGAGACAAATTGGGGGAGAAATGCCAGAAAGAATAGTGCGACTTTCGGATTGAGTACATTCATGATAAAACCACGACGATACAGGGCGAAGCCGGAAATCTCCCCGCATGAGCCGGATAATCTGATATGGGTGTGTCCCCTGATGGATTTCCAGGCCAGAAAAAGCAGATAGGCTGCCCCGGCTAATTTGACGGCGTTAAAAGCAAGGGCGGAAGAGTAAAATATGGCGGAAATACCAAGCGCCGCGGCAGTTGTATGAACGCTGATGCCGCTTATCATCCCCAGGGCAGTCAGCACCGCGGCTTTACGTCCTCTGGTGATTCCCTGGGTAACCACAAAAATATTGTCTGGGCCGGGGGCAATGGTCAGCAGAACAGAGGCTCCGAGAAAACAGGCTGTCTGTGAAATATCCATGTCTGTTCCTTAAATTATATTACCGCTGCAGCCGGAAGGCTGTTTATTGCAATCGGGAATAGGTCGATTGGCTTGCAGTTTTCCTTTATAACAATAGATAGGCAATGATTCAACAATTGTCGCCAGGTATCTCCATGTGGATTTCCTCACAATAAGAAACAATATGTCCTGTAAATTCCTTGGCGGATTCGGGAAAATGAGGTCATATCCGGCTCGACCCCAGTGGATGTCAATCGTTTCTTACGGCATCGGGAAGGCAACGAAGGCGTCTTGAGATCAGCAGAGGATAACCACGCAGAATATCATTGGGTAAGACATGACATCTCTCGGCATGTCCTGGTATGAATGAAAAGTGGGAAGGATAAAAAGTTCCG
>QKJV01000093.1 GCA_003249165.1 Desulfobulbaceae bacterium
CAAGAACATAGAGACCATTGTAATCAATTGAGATTTCAATGAAAATTTTACCATATTCACTAAAAAGTTAGGATTTTGGATTAATCGGTTATCTCCTCTCTGGAATACAGCTGAAACACGACAAATTTTTTTATTTTTTGCTCCCTAAATCTATGACAGGTTTCCAGGCAAGCCATTCAGCTTTGGGTTCATCATGTAAAGTGAAGTGTTTGCCTTCCTCAACCGACTTGCCCATTTTATTTCCTTCCGGAATAGCCAGACTGACTCCTCCGGCGAGAAGCGCCTCCACTGATTCCGTATCTATCTGAACTCCGGAAAACAACCCTGCATCCACCTTAATTCCGCTCACATTCCAGAACACGGTATGCTCATGAATTAGAGGGATATAGGGGGCATGGATGTTGACATAGACCAAAACCCCTTTTGCGTCAGGTGCGAGATCTGCCCCCGTGATGTGACCGACAACCAACTGCCGGTAATACACAGGCGATCCCCTCTTAAGTGAACCGAGGGTTTCGGTTTCAAGCACGACCTCAAGGCCCGCATCACTCCGTTCCCTTGTCGGAGGAACGTTCAGGCCCTCTAGTTCTGTAACCCGTGCGCCATGCCCGGGCGACAGGCTTATATATGGCCCGGTGATAACCGTATCCAGATTCCGTATGCCTGTTAAGCCGAATTCGGGCTTTACGAGCCAGACGAGTGTATCGCTGCGGAATAGTTTTTCCGCTCCGTGATCAACCACGGCTTCGGCCAGTACACTCTGCATATCTTCACAGTATTTCACCTCATTAAGTATGCCGACAGTGATGCCCTGATACCGGATGTCAACACCTTTCTTTAATCCGTCCGCCTGTTTAAACCGCAAAATGACTTTACTTTTATCCGTATTTTCAGCCTGCTGGAGATTTTCGAAAAGATGAAAGATATGGTTGTAATCGACCGTTTTTCCTTCCGATGGGTTGTAAAAGGCTATACCACCGGCCACGATGCTCTTGAGGGAGTTCGTCTCTAACCGTATACCGGATAGCCCCCCTTCAACACTGACACCGCTCACATTGTAAAATCTGCTGGTGTCTCTCACCAGATTTGCATACTTTCCAGCAATAAAAACGTCAAGTTGGACAAGCTGTTTGTTTGTATCAAGATTAAAACCTGTAATCTCGCCAACTTCTATCTGTTTGAAAAGAACTGGAGAACCAACTGACAACGATTGCAGACTTTCTGCCTCTAACCTGATCATCACCCCTTTTGGTTTCAGTGAAGATATGGCCTCAGTCGCCTCCCGGTAACTCTCAAAGACAGTAAAAACTGTATTCTGCCGTGCTACAGGAGATCCTGATTTCTGACCGGGATTCCTTTCGGCAAAGGCCACACCTCCGGCAAGCAATGATGCAACGGTTTCCGTTTCCATTGTAATTCCGTCAAGACCGGCATCGACTCTCACCCCTCCCGCTTTCCAGAAAACAGAGTCGGTCTTGACAAGGTGCGCATATTTTTCTTTAACAAAAATTCGCGCCTCGACATGATTACCATCAGGAGAAAGATCAAAACCAGTTATCTCACCAACCTGCAGTTTACGATAGAGAACAGGCGCGCCGAGTGAAAAGGATCTTGAGTTATCGGCCATCAAGGTATAGCTGCGTCCCGGTTCGAAAATTTCTTCTGAGTTAGGTTGTTCCTGGACGATAAAATGATCCCGGAAAGAACCTCCACCCGGGGCAAAGGATATATAGGAACCTTTGACCAGTGTGTCGAGATTTTCCACTCGATTGATGGAGAGCTGAGGCTTCACTACCCAGAATTTTGTTCCTTCCCGTAGAATAAATTCCGCCTGAGGAGCCATCAAAATATGAGCAGTAATGCTGTGTTTTTCATCCTTATTGAATGTCAGTTCCTTTACAACTCCTGTAGCAAATCCTCGATACATTACCTTTGAGTATCCGGCTGCAAGCCCCATGGCTGAGGGAAGTTGCAGGGTCATTTTGATTCCATAATCCGCTTCGTCAAAATCCCGGTAAAGATGGAATACCTCGCCATTTTGCGCAGGTGGACTATCCATTTTTTCCTCAGGGGTATAAAGACTTATTCCACCGTAAATGAGCGAAGCCATGCTTTCCATGTGCGCGGTAAAACCGGCAAGATCTCCCTTTACTGTGAAGCCGCTGCTGTTCCAGAATCTTGTCTCCCTCCGAACGAGATTCATATGCTGTGGTTCCACATAGGCATCAATTGTCACACCTTTTTCACCGTTGAGCGCATATCCCTGCACTGATCCAATGGCAATATTCTTGAAAAAAATCTTTGTCCCTCGCTGAACGGAACCAAGCTCCTCGGCTTCCAATTTGAAATGCAGGCCAGGGGTTGACGCTGCAACTGCCGGCGCGTATGGCAACCCGATAAAATCACGACATGGAACTTTACTGTTTCCTTTCTGAACCTCTATATAACTTCCTGAAAAAAGTGTATCGAGTCCACTTATCCTGCCAGCCGACACTTCCGGCCGAACGATCCAAAATTTGACATCGTCGACAAGAAAGTTTTCCACCCGTCGATCCATGTCAATTGCAACACCCACGGTCTGCAAACCTGCATCTACGGCAATATCACGAACTGTCCCGAGCGGAATTCCCCGATACATCACCTTGGTTTTTGCTGCCGTAATTCCCTCAGCATTCTCGAAATGAACGACTATCCTGACAGGAGCATCACGTAATCCTTTGTAAAGCAACCATCCGCCGATTAACAGAGCGACAATAGGCAGTATCCAGATTGGCGAGACACCTTTTCTTTTTTTTACTTCAGGGGTATGCATTGTAGCACCTCTCCTTTCAGGCATCCCAGAGAAGTCGTGAATCAAAAGTAATGGCGGCAAACATGGTTGTCAGGACCACGCCAGTAAAATAACTTGCAGCGGGGGCAGATTCGATTGAGGTAAAATAGCCAAAATTAACAAGAACCTGCAATAGGGCGATGACAAAAATATCAAGCATTGACCAGCGGCCGATAAATTCAATAGCCCTGAAAAGCAACGCCTTGTGCCGCAGCCAGCTTTTCCAGCGGAAATGAATAGACAGTAAAATAAGGACAATGCCGATTATCTTGAAAAAAGGCACCAGGATACTGGCTGTAAGGATGATAATACCGATACCGTAGGAGCCTTCCTCAAAAAAATAAATAATTCCGTCCATGATCGTGGAATAATCCGTTGACCCAAGGAAGTCTACCTGCATAATCGGCAATAAATTGGCAGGGATGCAAAGAACTGCCGCCGTAATAACCAACGCCCATGTTCTGCTCAAACTATTGGGTTTTCTGATATGAACAACAGCACCACAGCGCGGACAGACGTGCTTCCGTGTTTCATGCTCCAGGAGCCAAGGAATAAGCTTGTAGCAATCATGACACTGAGCATAGCCAGCTTCTCTTGCTGTCTGAAATTTGTTTGATTCGAACATGTTATTCGAGCTACTCATATTAGGATTTACATGTTATTGCGCTCGAAAAGTTGCCAGAAAAGCCCTTTATCAAATACAACTGAGGAGCCGAGTGCAACCCACAACAAACCAATAAAACAAAAAAAACCTGTATCATAATGAATATGCGCCATATGATTCATTTTAATTACCGTCACGAGAATCCCGACCATAAAAACTTCAAGCATACCCCATTCATCTAAATGGTGATACAAGCGGAGACAGAGCCGCAATCCAGGGAAGTTCATTCTCAGTTTGAGTGCTAAAGAGACAAGAAAAAGGAGGGATAATTTGATCAAAGGAAAAAACAGGGCAGTAAGAGCGACCATTGCTGCAACAAAAAAATAGTGATGTTGATATAAAGCAATGATCCCATCATAAACGGAAGCACTCTGCTGCAAACCAAGAGTATCCAGGGTCATGAGAGACATGAAATTGGCTGGCAGGTAAAGAATCAAACCGGAAAAGGACAAAGCCAGGGTTTTATCCAATGAATCCTTTTTGCCGGCGTAAAGCATTTTTCCACATCGAGGACACAGCGCTTTCTCTCTCCGGGCAACATCAATACGTCTTAACAACAGATCACAATCGGGGCAGGCCAGAGCATTTTCCAGATCAAGCGTGTCAGTTTTTCTATCCATCACTGTCTATGCTCAAAAAAAATCTTCTTTTGTGGTCTTTGGGAATTGGAAAGGGCAGCAGGGATATGTACAGGCAGGCCAAGGAAAAAATCCGAGGTTACATCTCCTTTATTTCTATAACTTCGTCCTTATTGATCCGGGCGTTCTTTCCCTCGACGGTAGTGAATTGATAAAACCCCGTATTTTTGTCAAACTCCGGCTCATTGGCCATTTCTATCACCGTACCATCTTTAAGCGTCATTTGGTAAGGTGTGGAACATGCCACAAGAAAGAGAAGCATGAAAAAGGCAACAACAAAAACGTTTTTCCAGTTCATAACAAACTCCGGAAGAATCAGGCTGAAGTCAATTTATTGCATTTTTATCGCCAGTTTTTGCATTAGCAACAATAGCACATCATGCTCGCAAACAATATGCTTTTTCGCTCAATTACCATTATTAATGAAAAAAAATGGGCCATAGTGACAGCCCGTGCGACAAATTCTATCGACTGTTAAAAAAAGGTTTGACCATTAACAAAAAATCTTTCAACCTCATCATGGGGCAGAGGTCTGCTGATAAAAAAGCCCTGGATTTCATCGCAAAACTGTTCCTGCAGGAAGGAAAGCTGCTCTTGGGTCTCCACTCCTTCGGCAATAGTTGATAGTCCAAGATTTTTCGCAAGAGCAATAATCGCTTTGATTATCGCGGCATCATTGGCATCGGTTGTTATGTCCATTACAAAACTGCGGTCAATTTTCAAGGTATCGAGAGGAAATTTCTTAAGATAGCTCATGGACGAATATCCGGTGCCAAAATCATCAACGGCAAGTTTGACGCCAATTTTCTTTAAAGCTACCAAAGTTTCGTTGACCTGGGCGACATTCTGCATAATCGCACTTTCGGTCAATTCTAGTTTAAAGAAGTGTGGATCAAGTCCAGTCTGCTGCAAAATCTCCTCTACAAGAGTCTCAAGATTCTGATGTTTAAACTGTAAACTGGAGATATTCACTCCCATCCGAATGGGGGCAAACCCAGCAAGTTGCCACTGCTTGGATTGCCTGCATGCCTCTGCCAGCACCCATCTGCCTATTTCCACAATAAGCCCTGTTTCCTCAGCGATCGGGATAAATAAACCGGGGGGTACCATACCTAAGCGAGGATGCTGCCAGCGAACCAAGGCTTCCACCCCGGCAAGTTTTCCACTCTTCAGATCGATCTGGGGTTGATAATAGAGCAGCAGTTCGTTCTTCTCGAGAGCCTTTTTTAATTCTGTTTCTATACTCAGTTTTTCCATGGCTCGTTTGTTCATCTGCTCAGAAAAAAACTGAAATGAATTTCTACCGGTTTCCTTAGCATGATACATTGCCACATCTGCATTTTTGAGCAATGTATCCACATCTTCACCATCACTGGGGTAAAGAGTGATTCCTATACTTCCGGATATATATATATCCTGGGATCCTATTTTAATTGGCTGACTCAGCAGGTCAAGAATACGTTGTGCCACCCGTCCGGCATGCGATTCATCGCTGAGTTTTGTCAACAAAATAGTGAATTCATCCCCCCCCAGCCTGGAAATCGTGAGATCTTTTTTGCCGGCTGGAGAGGTTTTAGCAAGAACATCTGACGAGCGAATACTGTCCGCCAAAAAAACTGAAATTTGTTTCAAAAGTTTGTCACCAGCCGTATGACCTAACGACTCATTAATGCGTTTAAATCGGTCAAGATCCAGATAAAGCAGGGCAACCTTGCCCCCATCCCGCTGGGCGGCATAAAGGGCACGGTTGAAATGTTCGAGAAACAGTTCCCGGTTCGGTAACCCCGTCAATCTATCATAATAGGAAAGATTACGAATTTTTTCTTCGGCACTGATTCGCTCGGTTATATCCTGAACTGTGCCATGCATACTGACTGCCTTACCCTTTTCATCGGTAACGATATCAGCCTGTTCATGGACGTTGCGGCAGGTTCCATCCGGAAGCACAATACGGTAGTCAACACTATAAGGTGTTTTAGCTTCTAAGGCTTTGCGCACTTGTTGCACGATCGAATTCTGGTCATTTCGATGTACACGTTGCATAAAAATTTCATAACTGTGGGGAAAGTTATCTGCCTCTGGCAAGCCAAAAATTCGATACATCTGCGATGAACAATACACGATGTTTTTTTCTATATCCCAGTCCCAGTTTCCCATATTTGCAATATTCTGAGCCATCGATAACCGTTTTTCACTCTGCCGGAGATTTCGAAATGCTTTCCCGGCCCTGAGCAGATAACGCACTCGATGCCTGAGAAGAGGCCAGTTAACCGGCTTAGTGACAAAATCAGTCGCTCCTACATCAAAAGCCCTGCTGATCGACGCAAAATCTTCCAAACCTGTTACCAGCACAATTGCAGCATCCTGCCCGGAGGAAAGACTGCGCATGATAGAGCAGGCTGAAAAACCGTCGAGTTTCGGCATTTTCACATCCATCAGAACAAGGTCCGGAGAGAGACGATCGAAAGCGGCAAGCGCCTCCTCACCATTTGCCGCCTCCTCGACAACCAGCGCTTCGTCGCGTAAAGTCTCACGCATGAGCAGACGTTCCGCCATGTCATCATCCACGATGAGGACAACAGACTGTTCTCCGGGCAATCTGCTTTTATTCATTGATATTTTTCTCCATTTCCCACGATAGGGCCTCTACAACCTGTTTATATGCCTCATCCAGTTGACCGAGTAACTCGCTGCAGGACTCGTCAACTTTCCCCATACTCCCCATATTTTCCAACTCTCTGCACAAGGCAGCAAAATCAGTTGCTCCAAGATTTGCGCTGCTGGATTTAAGATTATGTGCTGCCTCCCTCAGGGAATCAGCATTCCCTTTATCTACCGCATCATGAATACAGCGCATTAATTCAGGCGAACTTTCATTATACATAACAATGATTTTGTCCAATACGGATGGGGAGTTATCATGCTGCATTGCACGGATCATATCCAGACGCTTCTGATCAAGCAATGATGCTGCACCCTCATTTTTTTCACTTACTCTTTCAGAGACATCAGGAACAACGGTTTGAGCTGAAATACGCGGGCCTAACCATCTAACCAGCATACTCTGCAGTTCATTTATGTAAAAAGGTTTTGACAGAAAATCATCCATACCTGATGAATGACAGAGGTCTTTAATTCCTTTCTGTACATCTCCGGTAAGAGCGATAATCGGGACTCTTTTCGTCGTCCCTCTTTCCTCCTCCAGCTTACGTATTTCCTCTGCCGCAGTAAACCCATCCATTTGCGGCATATGACAATCCATAAGAATAAGGTCAAATTCCCCCTCTTTGAAAGCATCTAGGGCTTTGAGTCCATTTTCGGCAATCTCTATTCGACAATTCATGTAACGCAACATCTCCCGGGCAACATCCTGATTCACTTGATTATCTTCAACCAACAGAACACGGACTTGGACATCCCTGGAATCATTTCGATAGGTTCCAACCTGATTATCCTGTTCCATATTGTTATAATCTTCTTTTGCATCTTTTTTCTTCCCCAAGGAAGCAAGAGAGCTATAGAGAAGACTCTGACGTACAGGCTTGCTGAGATAGAGATCAACCCCAGCCTCATTAGCCCTTGTGGCCTCTTCGTCAAAAGGTGCAGAACTGAGCATCACCAGAGAAATTTTTTTCTTATCAAAATCTCTGCGGATGCACCGTGCAAGCTCAATCCCGTTCATTTCAGGCATCTGCCAATCAATGAGCGCAACATCGTAAGGTCTGCTCGTTTCAGCGGCAACACGTAACTTCTCCAGGGCCTGAGAGCCGTTCTCCGCCGTATCACCGGCCATCCCCCAGGAAAGAACCTGGTTTTTCAAGATAGTCCGGTTCACAACATTATCATCGACGACAAGAACCCGTTTGCCTACCAGATTTTTGATGGTCGATCTTTCAATCGTCTCTTTCTGTTTCAGGTTCAATTTAAACGTAAGGACAAACCAGAATGTAGTCCCTTTATCCGGCTCACTATTAACCTGTATTTCTCCGCCCATCAGATTAACAAGTTTGCGGGAGATAGAGAGCCCTAAGCCGGTTCCGCCGTATTTGCGGGTCCTCGAGCTGTCCGCCTGGGAAAAAGGGTGAAATATCTGCTCCTTAATTTCCTCGGATACACCGATTCCGGTATCCTGAACCGAAAAGCGCAAGCCGATTGCCCCTTCTTCCCGACATACTTCCTCAACCTTCAGCAAAACCTCTCCGATTTCTGTAAATTTAACTGCATTACCGAGAAGATTGACAATTATTTGCCGTAAACGGATTGAATCACCTTCAAGAACATCTGGAAGTTCCTCAGGAATAGCCAAAATCAATTCAAGCCCTTTAAGATGTGCCCATTCCGCCATCATTTCAACAGCGTCTTCAAGCAATTCCCGTAAATTGAAGACACGGATCTCGAGTTCAAACTTGCCGGCCTCTATTTTCGAAAAATCAAGAATATCATTAATTATTGCCACCAAAGAATCGGCAGCTCGTTGAATTGTCTGAATAAATCGAAGTTGACGATTGTTAAGGCCGCTTCCCCGTAACAACTCAGTCATACCAAGAATACCGTTCATCGGTGTCCGTATTTCATGACTCATGGTAGCCAGAAATTCGCTTTTTGCCCTACTGCCCTGCTCAGCAGCCTTTTTTGCGTTTTCAAGATCATTGACCAGCTGCGCCAACTCTTCATTAGCCCGGGAAATCTCCCGAGTACGTTTTTCTACCATTTTCTCCAGACCGGAACTGTATTTCTGCAGTTCAGATTCACGCTGATAAATATCCTTGATCATCTCATTAAATCCATCAATAAGGCAACCAAACTCGTCATTACTTTTTTTTGCCACCCGTACCTCATAATTCTTTTCGCGCCTTACCTTATCTATGGAATGCATCAGTTCCTGCAGTGGTTCGGTAAACAACCGCTGCAACCTCCCCGCAAGTACAACTACTACTAGAACAGTTATGACAACTATACCTGCAACAACAGCATAATAAGCATGCAGTCTGCTGTAGAGTTCCTGCATATTGTCAACCAGATGGACCGAACCGACCAGATCATCATCGCGAAAAAGCTGATTCTTTGTTCGGACAGGTCGCACGACATGCATATGGTTTTTGGAAACAAAGATCATATTTTCTTTTCCATTCAACTCATCGCGTATTGTTCCCCTGTCCGAATGCATTCTATATATTTCTGCCATCATCTCCTGCTCATTCACTCCAGGTTTGGTGTAACTGCAGAAGATTTTTCCTTCCTTGTCATGCAGGACCGCGAATATTATTTCCGGTTTGGCGGCAAGAGACATCAATATTTCCCTGGCCGCCTCTTCATCATGAAATTCCATGACAGTACCGCTGTTCAAGGCAATGACATCAGCAATGGACGTTAGCTGTCCGGCATACGATTTTCTGGCATTTGTTTTTTCAATGACAAAAAGCGTAATGACGACAAGGAACAAAGCGAGGAGGGCAGTGAACGCCATAAGCAGGAAAAGCTTTGTTTTTATGGAGATATCGCGCAAGGCCAGCATTGACATGCCTCAAGATCTCTTCATGGAAAACGACATATTATTGCAACTGGCAACAGTATGCCTGAAAAAAAGTTGAAAAGTCAAAACTCAAACTTGAAGCAACATACGGTAGATGCTGATCTCGTCTTTTACCCATCTTCACCTCGGAAATAACACTGCAAGACTCATTGCATCGGATTTCAAAGAAAAAACTTGAACTCTCTTTAAAAAAATAAAAATGAGAGCACCGCCCAAATAATGCATTCTGAATGTTTGTTTTTTCCACTGTTAAATTTTTATGCAGTAAAAACTCAAACGGCAGATGCCGTTTAAACAACTGTACCATCCCCGTTAGCAAAAATTTATTACACACGGTCATATCATTTTCTTTCATCAAACAAAAAAAGGGAAGAAATTCATTCCCTGATTTAAAAAAATATTATAGCGACAACAAAAAACAAGAAGATCATACCTAGGAAAGAAACGGAAAGGTAAGTTATAATTAATAGATAAAACAGTTTAATTAATGCTAAAGGTTGGCGGGAAAATATGTTGACATACATTACGACCCATTTTAAAGACCTTAAATATTTGTCTGGTCAGGAACTTTTATCCGTCGCAAATCAACAAGCTTGATGGAAAATAAAATCGACTTACTAAAAAGCATGAATGCTCTTCAAAAAAGAGATTATACTTTGCGGCGCCACTGGATGCTGCTCCCACTCCCCTTTCTTCTCCTCTTTTTTTTTATTTCGTGTACACGAAAAATTCAAGAAATCCCTTGTCCCGTCGATGTCCCTCCAACTTTTAGTTCCATATCAGAAAATGAAGCCCCTCTTGATCGATGGTGGCTCTCCCTTGGTGACGCAAATCTTAATAGTCTGATTGCCACAAGCCTTTCCAGCAACCTCAATCTCCAAATGGCATGGGACAGACTCAAACAAGCAAGGGCACTTGCCAAAAAAAGTGGTGCTGACCTTCTCCCCAGCCTGGATGGATCTGTTTTTGTTAAGAGAGAATCGGTAAAAAACGATGGAAATGGACGAGTTACCGACTCAACGCATTCACTAGGCATCGCCGCAAGTTATGAAATAGATCTATGGGGTAGAGTCCAAGCCGGAAAGCAGGCTGCCGAACTTGACCTCCTTGCCGTCGGTGAAGAATTGCGAACCGCCGCTGTTTCACTTACTGGCGATGTGGCAATTGCCTGGTATGAACTCCTTGAGCAGAGACAACAGAACCAATTGCTCGTGCAACAAATTGATATCAATGAAAAATATCTCCAACTTATTGTCAGTAAATTCCAAAACGGCCAATCAGGAGCAACTGACGTCCTGCAGCAACGGCAAACGCTGGAAGCTACCCGTGGCGAACTGATAATGGCTCGGGGAAATGAGAAACTTCTTGAACATCAGCTGGCAATCCTCCTTGGACAAACGTCTGAAAATTTTAGTCCTCCTGCTGGTGGAGTTTCAGTTACTCTTCCTCCTGTGCCATCTCCCGGCATCCCTGCAGAACTCATAGAGCAGAGGCCGGATATCCGCATGGTACATTATCAGGTACAGGCTGCTGATAAACGTGTTGCTGCAGCACTTGCTGACCGTTTTCCCAAGGTCAGCTTATCGGCTGATAGCGAATCCAGCTCCGGGAGCATTCGCAATTTATTCGACGACTGGATAACAAATCTGGCAGTTAACATTACCGCACCTATTTTTGATGGAGGGAAAAGGACTGCGGAGGTTGACCGTGCCCAAGCTCTGGCTGACGAAGCATTACATAAATACGGACAGACTATACTGACGGCTATCAAAGAAGTTGAAGACGCCCTTTGGGCTGAAAGCAGACAACAGAAATATGTGGAAAGTCTGAATGATCAGCTCGCTCTTTCCAGCCTGGCAATGGAACAGACCAAAGAACGTTACATAAACGGTGACATGGAATTTCTGCGGTTTCTTACAACAATTCTGACCCATCAGAACCTGCAACGCTCCAGAATCAAAGCGGAGCTTGATTTGATAAAGTATCGTATATCTCTCTACCGTGCTTTGGCTGGCGGCTGGGACATGATCGCATCAGGCCCTTCCCCCTTGGACAAGACCAATTAACAGGATGATATTATGCCCGGTGAGCAGACTTCTCCCAAAAGAATCGACACATCTATCCGTCTTTTTCTCATTATAATTATTCTGATTGGTGCCGCATCTCTTGCCGCCTACTGGCTTTCGCATCCTCCCCGGGCTGACCGGAAATCGTCGCAGTCAGTCGCTTTACTTGTCGAAACCACTCGTCTCCATTCTGCAGATCACCCTGTTGTCGTGAAAGTTATGGGTACTGTTATTCCTTCACAGCGAATTGATCTTGCAGCACAAGTGCGCGGTGAAATTATTTCTATTCAACCTGACCTGTTGCCAGGAGGACGTTTCCAACAGGGGGAACCAATTCTGCTTATCGATCCAGCAGATTATGAACTGACTCTCCGCCAACGTCATAGTGATGTTGCGCAGGCTGAATATGAACTAAAAAGTGAAGAAGGAAAGCAAACTGTTGCCAGAAGTGAGTACGCGTTACTTGGCGAAGAAATAAACCCGGAAAACAAAGAACTTATTTTACGAAAACCACAGATGAAAGCAGCCGGTGCAGGCCTGGACGCAGCAAAAGCCTCCCTCCAGCAAGCAGAACTCGACCTTAAGCGCACTCGCGTAGTTGCCCCTTTCAACTCTCTAGTGGAGGACAAATATATTGGCCTTGGCTC
>QKJV01000185.1 GCA_003249165.1 Desulfobulbaceae bacterium
AAACGCAGATGACGCGACGGGAATGAAAATAATTCATTTCAGACAATCCTCAAAAAATGGCCCGACTGACGAAAAGGTCAAGGGGGGACGGCATCTCTATACCATTGAATAGTCTGACTGATCATTTTTTCCTTCACATCAGTTTATTTTCCATCCAGCAAATCAATGAACCGCGCAACCAAACCGGGGAAGGAACAGAGGCTTTCGGGAAATTGCCATCTCCATAGGTAAGTCAGATTTGTAACCAGATATGTCTTCTCGCAATATAGACATCCACGACTGGCAGTAATCCAGGCGGTGATTTGCGAGCAGCACTACCACCATCAAAATATAAGCGGACACAAAAAAGGATATTTTTTTTAGATTGAGGTGAAATAAATGAAACATCCATCGTATCCTGCAGAATTAAAGACGAGAGAAGATGCGCTGCTTCAGCTGAAAAGCAAAATAAATATTCAGCAGAATACTGAAAAATTTCCTCTGTCCCAGTCAATCATCTTTGTCAAATTTTATAACTTTAACCCTAGAAATACTTCGCCCTCCCCACTTAGTCTTTAGTGAGCATGAATACTGACTTGAGAGAATAAAAAAATACGACTTGAGTGAGGCCCTTAAATTGGCGGTCCTGATATGAAGCGTCTTACTTGAATGGAAACATTGAGTCGGAATGACAGGAGTTTATTACGAAAAATACAATTTTGTCACAGAAAACAAATTTCTCCATTTAACAGATAAAAATAAAGATTTTTTTCTTTAAATTTTCCACAAAAGTAACTCTCGAATTGCGTTTTTTAGCTATTTAGCAGATTAAAATGACATTCATTTTATCATATTTGTAATACTCACAGCATTTTTTTTAACATATTTGTAAATAAAAATCTAAATACTCAATGCCATCCTTTTTAGACATATATAAAAAAATATTTTTATATCAATTAGTTACACAAAAAAATATATTGGCATGCAACTAGCTATATCCTCAGAGAAAGAAAAAAAACGGCAACGTTAAGGAGGGTATGCCATGAAAAAAATAGAAGCTATCATTAAACCATTCAAACTTGATGACCTCAAAGGAGCCCTGCATGAACTAGGAGTCCACGGTATGACGGTAACCGAGGTTAAAGGTTTCGGACGGCAGAAAGGTCACAAAGAAATTTATCGCGGAGCTGAATACGTGGTTGATTTTATCCCAAAGGTAAAAGTCGAAATTGTCTGTGAGTCCGAAAGAGTAGCCCAAATTACCGAGGCTATCATCAAAACTGTCAAAACAGGGAAAATTGGCGACGGTAAAATTTTTGTTATGCCAGTTGAATCAATCTGCCGGATCAGAACTGGCGAAAAAGACAAAGAAGCGATTTAAGTGAAAAACTGGGTAGATTAAACTTTCTACAATTTTGGTGAAAACAATGAAAAAAACAATTACGTCTCTTTTGGCTGCTTCCTTGGCGATTGCCGTCGTCAGTTATGCAGGGAGTGCCTTCGCTGCAGATGCTTTAGTCCCCGACAAAGGGGACACTTCCTGGATGATAGTGGCAACTGTATTAGTCTCGCTGATGACAATTCCCGGTCTGGCCCTTTTCTATGGCGGTTTGGTACGAACAAAAAATATGTTGTCTCTGTTAATGCAGGTTTTTACGGTTTTCGCCCTCTGTATGGTGCTATGGGTCGTCTATGGATATAGTCTGGCATTTACAGAAGGAAATGCTTTTTTTGGCGGCTTGAGCAAAATTTTTCTTAAAGGAATAACTGTTGATTCGGTAGCGGCCACCTTTAGCAAGGGTGTGGTCATTCCTGAATTAATCTATGTATTTTTCCAGGCGACATTTGCTGCGATAACCCCCGCCTTAATTCTGGGTGCTTTTGCTGAACGTATGAAATTCTCTGCTGTCCTGGCTTTTATCTTCCTCTGGTTTACATTTGCCTATTTGCCTATGGCGCACATGGTCTGGTACTGGGCAGGGCCTGATGCATACACCGATGCTGACGCGGCTGCGAAAGCTACAGCTACCGCCGGTTTTCTCTTTCAGAAGGGAGCTATCGATTTTGCCGGTGGAACCGTCGTACATATTAACGCGGCAATTGCAGGTTTAATAGGTGCCTTTATGGTGGGGAAAAGGGTTGGATTCGGCAAGGAGTCAATGGCCCCGCATAGTTTGACGATGACCATGATCGGTGCTTCTCTCCTTTGGGTTGGCTGGTTCGGGTTTAATGCGGGCTCCAATTTGGAAGCAAATGGTCTCGCAGCCCTTGCTTTCGGGAACACGATGACCGCCACCGCTGCTGCAACTTTATCCTGGCTTTTTACTGAATGGATGATCAAGGGTAAACCGTCAATGCTTGGTGCCGCATCTGGTGCGGTTGCTGGTCTCGTTGCAATTACCCCAGCTTGTGGTTTTGTCGGAATCGGAGGAGCATTGGCAATTGGTTTACTGGCAGGTATTGTTTGTCTCTGGGGGGTAACCGGGCTTAAACGCATCCTCGGGGCTGATGATGCTCTTGATGTATTTGGTGTTCATGGTGTGGGTGGTATGCTTGGAGCACTCCTGACAGGGATTTTTGCAAATCCTGCTCTGGGAGGCGGTGGAGTGTACGACTATGTGGCAAACAGTGTCGGTGAATATTCGACGAGTGCGCAGGTCATTAGTCAGCTCTGGGGTATCGGCACCACTCTTATCTGGTCAGGAATAGTGTCGGTAATCGCCTATAAAATCGTTGATCTTGTAATTGGACTGAGAGTATCGGAAGAAGAAGAAAGGGAAGGCCTCGATACTTCAAGCCACGGTGAATCTGCTTACAAATATTGATAAAAAAAATTCCAAATAATATTTATAGGCAAAACGGGAAAAGGTTACTTGTTAAAAAAAAAGCACCTTTTCCCGAAACACTTTTTTTCCATCACGAAGCACAATCGAAACATTTTCTTATCGTCTATCTCATGACGAAACGATGCCATTCGGATCAAATCCGAACGACACAACTTTTTTTACAACCAACCAAGCAACAGCGCAGAATATTTTATTTGTTCTTTTTACGGCAAATTCGGCGAAAAAAATATTTGCCTTAACATTACGATTTCACAGCTGATTCGATTTTTTCAACAATTAAGCAAAATGGATAACTAACATTTATCTTCTTGCAAAAACACGGTAAGCATCTAATGATGAATACCCCATCCCGGACTCTCTATATCCCATAGGAGAAAAATTTTACCATCCCCACATCAGCCGTTTCAACACCCAACCGGTGACATTTTCTTCTTCATGCTGGACTTTCACCCATGCTCCTTTTGTCTCTAAGGACCGAAATACGACCCCTTGCCATGCCTGTCGAACAAGAGGAAAGTTTTCTCCCGGTCCGCTCCGGATATTGGCCACTTCCGTATTAACAATCATATAAGCTCTTTCCGAAACCTGATTCTCTTTTACCCAGCCTGTGTCATTTTGATAATCAACAACCTGAAGCCAATTTTCCTGCTGGTTGATTACTTCCAAAGGGTATCCTTTTCCCAGCTCCCACACGACCTCATAATTGTCACCAGGCCCGGAGTACATGCTGACGAGCGCACCAGCAACACTGACCATCTTCGCATGGGCTACAGTTGCCCAGCCAAGGAGAAAAGCAATAATCAACACATACCGTTTCATCGTGAAGCTCTCCAAAAGACTTTATCTCGATTTTTCGGTTACCACTTTGCTTAATTCACCGGAACGCAATGGAATTCCTCCTACCGTAAGAGAAATCGCATCAAACTTGCAGGCACGATCCATACAGGCAAGACAAGTTATACATTCCGCATCGTCAGGCGATTCGTTAAATTTGACACCCATCGGACAGACCCGGTGACACGCTTCGCATTGTGTACATTTTACCGGATCAAGTTGTAATTTTACCAGACGGGCCCTACTGAAAAGAGCATAAAAAGCTCCCAGAGGGCAGGCGACCCGACAGAATGGCCTACTGGCCAAAATGCTCCATCCAACAAAAAAAAGAAGAATTATCAGTTTACCATAAAAAAGCAGACCGATGGTATTACGGAGGTTCGGCTGCAACCAAAGCAAAGGCAAGCCAGCTTCAAGCGTTCCGGCCGGGCAGATATATTTACAGAACCAGGGTTCTCCCAGGCCGTATTCACTCACAACCAGCAAAGGAAGCAGAATAACAAAAAAAAGCAATATAAAGTATTTAACAAACCGTAGCGGGCGCGGCACACTAAATTTACGTGAGGGAATTTTATGTAGAAGCTCTTGAATAAAACCGAAAGGACAGGCCCAACCGCAAACAAGCCTGCCAAGAAAAGCTCCGACCACGCCGATACAACCAAGAACATACCAACCAAAGAAATAGCGAGCGTTTTCCAGATTCAGGCGCAGACTCATCATCAACTGCTGCAACGCACCAATTGGACAGTAAGTCGTTGCAGCGGGACAGGAAAAACAGTTCAAACCGGGCGAACAAACAACCTTCAGAGGCCCCTGATAGATTGTCCTTGTCACAGGGAAGCCCCAATAACCATTGGTCAACAGGGCGACAACAAGCTGAACCAACTTTCTGCCCAACTCCATTTTAGCCGATACCTATACAGCTCAAACATATCTGCCAGGATTGCTCAAGAACACGCGAGGGTTCACCGCTGATCACACCGGCCAGAAAGAGGAAAAGAAAAAACATCAAAACAATGAAAGGTAGTTTTCGTAATGGCTTCTTTTTTCTCATAACAAAGTAGGCAGGGAACTAGTTGGACGCCGAGGAGAGGATGTCGTGCACAGCGGCAACCTTATCGCCGATTGCAACCTGCTTATCTCTTCTATCATCGATTACTATTTGCGTAACAACACGCATTGCCCCCTTTTTAAAAGGGATCTCATAAATTTTGCTCACAAGGCCCAATAATTCCACAGCATTCCCTTCTATTACGGTTCCCATGTCATTCAACTGAAAAGAAATGTTCTCTTTTTCAAGCGCTTTCTGGACTTCGGCAACATACTCAGCAACACTCGGAGTTCCTGTTCCCAGAGGAATCATTGTCAGTTGTAAAAGTGCCATGCCAGTTCCCCTTTCCGTCGTTTATTTTTAATTGACAAAAGAATCTTCAGGAATGTTCTCGTTAAATCCATTCTCTTCTTCAATCTGATCCGGATTACTTGCATTAAAATAAACAATATTCTTCAAATGAAAAAAAGTATCGACATCTGTTTCCAGGAACTGAATACCGATCCCATTTACCTCCTGATGCACGACCTTGCCTGACATACTCAGCTCAATTTCATCGCTGGCGCCGTTTAAATTAAACACAATCTCACATTTTTCACCCTGCTGACGCCCGCTGATTCCTTCCAGATAGACACCGCGACGACTCAAATCCTTGATGACAAGCCCGGGGAAGACTCTGTCCGCAAACCGGACAGTCGCCTCTTTACAAAAAACAACCCGGGTGTTTTTCCTTTTTTCCGCCTGTGTCATGATTTTTCTCTCTGGCTATCGAATTCATACCATCGTCAAAAAACCTTCACGTCTCAATATGGAAACGACGTTTAGAAGAGGCAACTCAAGTCCTTCTTCAGTATAACCCATCCCCACAAAGTCGCCGTTTTTGGCATTCTTAAACTTAACCATGGTTACAGGAGTACTTGCAACCTCGGTGCAGACAATGCATCCGTTCCATTGACCATTGGTTACAAAAACAAGGTGCCTTCCGTCCTCATCCGGAATGTCCGCAAGAAAATGACCGGTCGGAACCATAATTGGCAATGTCAGTTTCTTGAGCTTCTTCTCCGGGATCGTAGACAATGTCCCTTTAAACTGTTTTGCCAGCCGCTTGAAAAATCCCCCAAAATCCTTCAGCGGGATATTGCTGTTTTTCAAATATTCCTGAAGCTTTTCCGGACCAACCTCCCGCATCAGCGCAATAGAATTTTCCTGAATAAAGGCATGCGCCCCGGATAAGGCAATAGCACGCACTTCCGTCGCCGGACAATTTTTTATTAAAGATTCTTCTCTGATTATCGGTGGGGCAAAAACGTGATCAGTAAAACTCTCTTGCGGCTCGGGCAAATCCTCTCCAATCTCAAGCTCATCGACGATGTCCTCATTCACAGACACGTCATCCGGGTTATATTCCTCGTCTTTTTCTTTTTTTATCCCTTCTTTTACCTGTAACAGTTCAACAAGCAACTGCCTGATTGTTTCTCCGACATATTCGGCTCGTTCCAGTGAATTTTGAAGATCATGAACAAGCCTGTCAACCTCAGTCCGATCAAGCGACAACTCGCTCTCCTGAAAATTAAAAACCCTCTGCCGCAGTTGATCAATATTTTCAGGCACCAGTGCGTCCTCATGAAAATCATCTTCCGGCACTTCGCTTTTTGCCATATCAACTTGTTTCATTTCTGCAGCACCACTTCTCGTGGCACCCGAAAGTTTTTCCGCCTTTATTTTTTGCTTCAGGGAATTAAAACGAAAATAAAGCCCCTTAAAAAGTTTCTCATCTTTTTCCAGATCAAATTCATCGGATTCATAAAGATTGACGATATGGGCCATTGCCTCTTTAAGAAAATCGATGGATTCAGCCGGGTTGCTTTCGCCTTTACGTTTAACATATTCAAGGACACTTCCTGCCATGATTAAAATGGCATGTGCGGCCTTCCTATTTTTAAAACGCTGTTTGAGACAGGAAAAAGCAGCTTCTAGCAATTCAATGCGCTTAGAACTCAAGCCCCAATCCTGTGCAATAATTTCTACCTTGAGTCGCTTTATTGACTCATCAATGGATAGTTGTTGAATCACATTCCTCTCCCTAAAAGCAACAACTTGACCGGTTCAATTTTTTCGTTGTATGTCATTATGAAATTTTGTGATATCCTTAACAATAATTTTCGTTTGCTCTAACCAGGCAGAGCTTTCATTCGATCAGACTTCCGAACTGCAAAATTATACACTAAAGATGGTTTTATATCATACCTTTCTCATAGCCTTTGTTTTTGGCATCATTGTCGGCAGTTTCCTTAATGTGGCAATTCTCCGCATTCCGGAACCGGGCCAATCAGTTGTCTTTCCCGCATCTCACTGCCCATCATGTCAAACACCTTTGCAATGGTATGATAATATTCCCTTACTGAGTTTTGTCCTCTTAAGGCGGAAATGTCGTTATTGCGACTGCAAAATCTCCTGGCAATATCCTCTCGTCGAACTGACAATGGGGCTGCTTTCCCTGGCTTTATTTCATAAATTCCATTTCCCCTCGCCATTTGTAGGATTTTTTTTATTCTCCGCAGCTCTTATTGTAATTATAGCCATTGACTTCAGGCATCAGCTTATCCCGGACATTATCACCCTTCCCGGCATCCTGCTCGGTTTTTCCTTGTCTTTTTTTAATCCCGCAATCAGTTGGAGTGATTCAGGCCTTGGAATCCTTTTTGGCGGAGGAATACTTTTCCTTATTACTTACGGCTATTATCTTATTACCAAACGCGTAGGTATGGGTGGAGGGGACATCAAACTCCTTGCGATGATTGGAGCATTTCTTGGTTATCAGTCACTTCCTTTTATCATCTTCTCCAGTTCTCTCCTTGGTTCGCTGGGGGGCATCATTGCAATGCTACAGCAAAAAAAAGGCGGCCAGACTGTTATTCCTTTTGGTCCCTTTCTTGCCGCGGGAGCATTTATTTATCTTTTTTTTGAACCGCAAATCCAATTTTATTTACGATCTCTTTTACTCCAGAAGTAGCTTATGGTATTGTTTAAAAATAATATGAAAAATTGGGAGTTTGTTCATCTTCGAGACAAAATAAAGTTTACGGCTAATACGACTTCATGATGCAGACAGGAACTACCTTATTCACACCTTTTTAATGAAGAACAAGACAATCAACAAGCTATGGAAGTCCATCGACCTCACAACTTTTCGAATATAATCGCCAGAAGCCATAAAATGCAGGCAATTTTTAACACCGTTAAGAAAATTGCCGATTTCAAAACATCTATTCTCATTACCGGGGAGTCCGGCACCGGAAAAGAGCTTATTGCCAAGGCTATCCATAATAACAGCAAGCGCAGCGCAAATCCAATGATTGATGTCAACTGTGGCGGAATCCCGGAAACACTGCTTGAAAGCGAATTATTCGGACACACGAAAGGGGCCTTTACCGATGCCTACAGACCCAAAAAAGGCCTTTTTGAAGAGGCCGATAGTGGTACCCTTTTTCTCGATGAGATGGGAGAGCTTCCCCTTTCTCTGCAGGTAAAATTGCTTCGCGCCCTGCAGGAAGATGAAATACGACCTTTAGGTGAGAGTAAAACGGTTAAAATTGATGTCCGGATTATAACCGCCACCGCCAGAAATCTTGGAGATATGGTTAACAAGGGTCTATTCCGTGAGGATCTTTACTACCGAATCAACGTGCTGACCATAGAAGTTCCTCCTCTCAGGGAGCGCCGTGAGGATATTCCATTGCTGGTTGAGCATTTTATAAACAAGTATAATACCAGACTCGGCCTGGCCATTGAAGAAGTCCACCCTGACTGCCTGCAGCACCTGATGAACTATAACTGGCCGGGAAATGTCAGGGAGTTGGAAAATGTCATAGAAAGGAGTATGGTGCTGGCTGAAGAAAATACACTGACCAGTGAAATTCTTCCTCCGGAACTGTTACGTCAGAGCGGCAACAGTTCAGGTGATGATATTTTTTTCTGGGATGAATTTTCCATCAAAAGCAATACGAAAAAGCTTGAAAAGCAACTTATCACAAAAGCTCTTATCGAAACAAAAGGCAACAAAACAAAGGCCGCAAGTTTACTTGAAATCAGCCTTCCTGCTCTTTTATATAAAATTAAGGAATACAGTATAGAGAGTTGATTTCCTCTTCCGAAAGCCTCTGCCAATGAATGCTGTCACGACATGAAAAAGTGAGGTATATACCTGCATATCTCTTTTTTTTTCTTAAGTTTTTTGAGTTCCGCCAGACATTTTTTCTTGACAAGCAGCTTGATGTTTAATAGTTTCCCAAGAAACTAATAACTATTATCATTATGCTCAAAAAAATTATCTCTTTATATGCTGATGGGTTTCGTTCCATGAAAACAGGAAAAAAACTCTGGGCAATCATCTTCATAAAAATTTTCATTATGTTTGCTGTCCTCAAAGTCTTTTTTTTCCCCGATTATCTAAAGACCAATTTTAAAAATGATGAAGAGAGAGCTGCGTATGTGCTTGATAACATCACGAGGCTCCCTCGCCCGAATAAATAACAAGCGGAGGTTATAATGGTAGAACAAATCGATCTTTCTCAGGTCAACTGGGCGCGCGCCCAATTTGCTCTCACCGCCATGTATCACTGGATTTTTGTCCCGCTGACACTGGGACTTTCCTTTCTCGTGGCGTTTTTTGAGAGCATTTATGTTCGCACGGGAAATGAAGAATGGAAACGCATCACCAAATTCTGGATGACTCTTTTCGGTATCAATTTCGCTATCGGTGTAGCCACCGGAATTATCATGGAGTTTGAATTTGGCACTAACTGGTCAAACTATTCATGGATGGTAGGGGACATTTTTGGGGCTCCCCTGGCTGTTGAAGGAATTTTCGCTTTTTTCCTGGAAGCTACATTCTTTGCAGTCATGTTCTTTGGCTGGAATCGAGTTTCCAAAGGTTTCCATCTCTTTTCCACCTGGATGGTTGCTGTTGGCTCCAACCTCTCCGCTTTATGGATTCTTGTAGCAAATGGCTGGATGCAGTTCCCCACCGGAATGTATTTCAATCCGGACACTGCCCGTTTTGAAATGCAGAATTTCTGGGACGTTCTTTTCTCACCCGTGGCTATCAGCAAATTTACGCACGCAACCAGTTCAGGATTCCTGCTGGCTTCTCTTTTCGTCGTAGGGATTTCCTCCTGGTATCTTCTTCAGGAACGGCACCAGAAAATGGCTCAGAAGAGTATCATTGTCGCCTCGGTGTTCGGTCTGCTATCTGCAGCCTATGTGGGATTTACCGGCGACGAAGCCGCTTATACAGTCGCTCACAAGCAACCTATGAAGCTCGCCGCCATGGAAGGCCTCTTCGATGGTCAAACAAACGCCCCGCTGATTGCCGCAGGGCTGATCAATAGCGCAAAACTTCCCGGAGACAATCAGAAGGCCTTTGCTTTTGAGGTATCCATCCCCGGTCTTTTATCTTTATTGGCCAACAGGGAACCTGGGTCCTTTGTTCCCGGCATCAATGATCTCGTATACGGCAACAAAGAATTTCAGATCGTTGGGGCTGAGGAAAAAATCGCAAATGGTAAAATTGCCGTTGAACAGTTGCATAATTACAAACTTGCCCGTAAAAACGGTGATCAGACAGCTGCAGATGCAGCGCTGCAAATTTTTGATCAACACAAGGAACATATGGGGTATGGATACCTGAACAAACCCTCTGAAGCCGTTCCCCCTGTTGGACTTTCATTTTACTCCTTCCATATCATGGTTATAACAGGAGCAATTTTTCCGCTTGTCCTGCTTCTCTTTCTCTTTTTTCAGTTCAAAGGGACACTTCCCACACATCGCTGGCTGCTCTATCTCGGCATACTCTGCATTCCCCTGGGCTATATCTCCCAACAGGCAGGGTGGGTACTTGCCGAAGTCGGCCGTCAGCCCTGGGCCATCCATGGTCTGCTTCCGGTAAACGTGGCAACCTCGAACCTTACCAGCGGGACAGTCCAGACCACGTTCTTTATCTTTCTCGGCCTGTTTACGCTTTTACTGCTTGCCGAAATAAGCATCATGCTGAAACAGATTACTATCGGACCGGAGGAAAACTGAAATGATCGGAAATCTTGATTATGCTATCCTGCAGCACATCTGGTGGATAATTGCGTCCCTGGTCGGTTCGCTCTTTCTCTTTCTCACCTTTGTTCAGGGTGGTCAAACGCTCCTCTTTACCGTACCTGTGAATAATGATGAAAAAACCCTTATAATCAACTCACTGGGCCGGAAATGGGAATTGACCTTTACTACTCTTGTACTTTTTGGCGGCGCCCTATTTGCCGCGTTCCCAAAATTTTATGCAACCAGTTTTGGTGGAGCCTACTGGGTATGGATGCTGATTCTTTTTACATTCATCATTCAAGCCGTCAGCTACGAATACAGAAAGAAACCTTCAAACATACTTGGACCCGTCACCTACGAGGCGTTCCTCTTCATCAACGGAAGCATAGGCATTCTTCTTATAGGTGCAGCAGTCGGTACTTTTTTTACCGGCTCAAGCTTCTCGCTAAACGATTACAATCAGGTTACCTGGCAAACCCCATACCGGGGACTTGAGGCCGCAAAAAATCTTTTCAATGTTTCGCTTGGGTTGTTCCTGGTTTTCAATGCGCGGGTTCTCGGGGCAATGTATCTGATCAACAACATAGAGCACAAGACACTCACTGACCGTTGCCGGAAATCGGCCTGGAAAAGCTTTCTCTGCTCCCTGCCCTTTCTGCTCTATGTACTGATCAACCTGCTGATAATGGACGGATATGCCCTCAAGCCTGCGACAGGAGAAATTTACCTGCAGAGCGGCAAGTATCTGCAAAACCTGCTCGGCTTCCCGGTTACTCTGGCTTTACTCCTGCTGGGGCTTCTTTTTGTTATATACGCTGTTGCCGTTACATGTTTTAAAAAGAAAAACAACGGCATCTGGTTTGGCGGCATCGGTACGGTTTTCGTCGGACTTGCCGTTTTTTTCCTGGCAGGATTCAACAACACCGCTTTCTACCCATCTAGCTATGATCTGCAGAGCAGCCTGACGATTTTTAATGCATCAAGCAGTCATTATACGTTAACGGCCATGACCTATGTTGCTTTGGCAGTTCCTTTTGTGGTTGCCTATATTGCCTATGTATGGCGGCAGATGGACAACCGGAGGCTCACTATAGGCGAACTGAAAGGCTCAGATGCCGAGGAAATGTATTAATCCCTCTGCAGTGACTCATAAAATGTGTAATTTTCATTCATGATAAAGGAGAAGTTTCATGCCCACATTGCTGATAGTAAGCTGGATCGCTTTAATTGCCTTTTCCTACTTCGGGGCGACTGTTATTCTGAAAATGACGAACGAGTTGTGAAATATTCTTACCTTTCAGCCCGTAGAAAAAATTTTGGCCTTTCTACGGGCTGAAACATTAATTTCAGTTGGAAGGATGGATGGAGGAAAAACGCTCGTTTACATCCTGAAAAATTTTACAAACCGATCTCTCGGCTGTCTCTGGGGCGATGGAAGCTCTTTCTACCATGACAAGCCCTTAACCCATCATAATCTTGTCCGTAGTTCTGCAACTTTCTGTTTCTCACCCATATCTTCAAAAATAACAATGAGCTCTTCAATCATTCTCGGGTCATCGCCGTTTT
>QKJV01000150.1 GCA_003249165.1 Desulfobulbaceae bacterium
AGTTTCAGATACTGATATTTTTGCATGCTATGCCCTGTAGGCCTCTTGTTTTTCTATCAATCTGTTATGCTATTTTTTCTAAAAAACTGCATCTGTTATTAAATAGCCGTTCGGATACATTAACGGCAAGGACAAAATATATGATGCGGCATAACACATGTATCTTTCCTCAAAAAGGAATACAAAACCCCACATAATATGGTGTAACTGATGGAAACTCAACAACATTTTGAAAAGAGTAAACGCTTCATCAATCCTGAAAGAATATCGGTTCTGCTTGCGATCATTGTCATTATAGTCACCTTGGCGGTCATATGCGGCAGCAGAATATCTGGCAATGTCCCGGCTGCAGCCGAAAAGCATTACCCGACTCCAGAATTGAAATCTCTGTAAATAAAAGGATGAAAAAATGGCAATAACAATTGGCTCTGTTATGGATAAAGACGGCCGGGAGATAATCGAGATATTCAATCACTATATAAAACATGGTTTTGCCGCGTTTCCGGAAAAGCAATTTCCTGTAGAGGCATTTGCTTTATTTACGGACATGGTGCAGGGACTGCCTTTTATTGCAGCAAAAGACGAATCAAACCGGCTGCTCGGCTTTGCCCTGTTGCGCCCTTTCCATAAGCTGCCGACTTTTGCCCATACTGCAGAATTTTCCTGTTTCATTCATCCTGAATTTACCCGTAAAGGCACAGGTAGCAAACTGCTGCGATATCTGGAAAAATCAGCCCTGAAAAATGGCATCACAATTATTCTCGCCGGGATATCTTCCCTCAATCCGGGCAGTATCGCCTTTCACAGGAAACACGGCTTTTACGAATGCGGCAGATTTCATGATGTCTGCCGAAAAAACGGCCAATATTTTGACCTAATCTGGATGGAAAAAAAACTCAAATAACTTTGATTTTTGTTGACGCTCTATGCCGAGAAATAGCTGCCCGACTTTTTAATATCCCTTGACATACGGCGCAGTTTGCCGGTATTTAGATGACATAGAGCAGGGGTGGCCTTGAGGCCTGAGATTATACCCTTAGAACCTGATCCGGATCATACCGGCGGAGGAAACGCTTATTCAGAAGACCAGACATGTCTTGTTGTCCATATAATGGCGCAACCCTCTCCTCTCTTTCAGGTCCCATCCGCCACCTCTCAAACTGAAATGTCAAGGGAGGTTTCCATGTTAAACGAAGTACATATCACAAAAGCAATTATCGACACCTATTTTCGCAAACTCACGGCTAATCTGGAACTGGACGTTGCCATTGTTGGCGGCGGCCCTTCAGGTCTCGTGGCCGGTTACTATCTTGCCCGCGCCGGCCGTAAGGTCGCCCTGTTTGAAAAAAAACTTTCCATAGGCGGCGGTGTTTGGGCTGGTGGAATGATGTTCAACGAAGTTGTCGTACAGGAGGAAGGGAAAAGCCTGTTGGATGAATTCAATATTCCGGCAAAAACTTTTTCTGAAGGGTATTACACCGTTGACTCTGTTTATCTTTCCAGTTGCCTGACTAAAAAGGCCATGGATGCTGGTTTGACCATATTCAATCTTGTCGCCATGGAAGATGTGGTTATTAGAGATGAACGGGTCGGAGGGCTTGTTTTGAACTGGGGTGCAGTTACCACATTGGGCTGGCCGGTTGATCCTCTGGTTATCCACAGCAAATTCGTTATCGATTCAACCGGTCATCCGGCAAACGTCGCAGAGGTTCTTGTCCGCAAAATGGAAGTTACTCTCGATACGCTGACCGGTGGTATTGTCGGCGAAAAATCGATGAATGCTGAAAAAGGGGAAATGCAGACAGTGGAAAATACCAGAGAGGTTTTTCCAGGCCTGTATGTCACCGGCATGGCGGCTAATACCGTATGCGGTGGCTACCGAATGGGTCCGGTTTTTGGGGGCATGCTGCTCTCAGGCCAAAAAGCAGCGACGGATATTTTACAAAAGCTGTAAAAAAAAGAGGCCCGATTTGATTGACAGGTCAATTAGCTTCGGGCCTCTTCCCGTACCCTTCTGACAACTCGGGCAAATTCATCACGCAATAGCGGCTTTGTAATATAGGCCTTGATGCCGAGATCCTTCGCCTTTTCTTCGCTAATCAACTCGCTGAAACCGGTACACAAAATAATAGGAATATCAGGTCTGGTAATCATAATGCGTCGAGCAAACTCCATCCCTGTCATTAACTGCATGGTCATATCCGTTGCTACAAGGTTATATGAATCAGGCTGTTTGCTGAAATCCTGCCAGGCTTCGAGGCTATCGGTCATCACGCTGACCTGACAACAAAGCTAATTAAGCATCTTCCGGAAAATTCTGCCAATTTCCTGTTTATCATCCACTACGAGGATACGTTCACTGCCGGTCGGGACGCCCTCTTTCGCACCAACTGAAGACAGGTTCGTCAGTGCGTTCACTTCAGGGGAACAGATGCTGAAACAAGCTCCTTTACCGGATTCGCCGTATATTGCTTATAATAAAGAAAATTTGATGATTGTCGGTCGACAACCGAAAATTGACTGTTAATGTGCCGTATTTTATTTCGCAAAATTTCAGATTTCCTTGTCGCGCGGAAGAAACAAAACAGCAGATTTACCAAGGAAGAAACGTTAGGAAAATTATTCGCCGGAGGCCAGTTGGAAAAATTTATTCCAGAGCTGAAGCTTGATGGTAATCAAAATAGTTATTGCAACTCGTGCAATTTCAGTTGCCAAAAAAACCATAGGGACCTTCAGATACGATGCAGCATCATGGCCTGCCACTTTCCTTCGCTACTACGAGTCAGCAGTTCCCACCCGTATTCATGTAAACGGGCAAGAGCGCTCTCATCCTGGCGTCCCTGCAGACCGGAAACTACAAGAACTCCCCCATTCCGGCAGAGACGATTGATATCATCCAGCAGATAGAAAAAAACTGACAAAGTCAGATTTGCCAGGACAAGATCAAAGGAACAGGTAACTTCACCAATGGTCATACCGGTTATATCGATCCGGTCATTGAGGCCATTGGCTTCAACATTGCTTCGGGCAACGACAAGCGAATTATGACAAACATCCAGCCCTACCGTATGTTTCACTCCGAGCTTGGCGCTGAGCAACGAAAGCACCCCCGAACCGCAACCCACGTCAAGCACCTTGGTCACATCCATCACCGCTACCGCCTTTTCAAGTAACGAAGCTGCAAGCCGTGTACTTGGATGACAACCTGAGCCAAAAGCCGTTCCGCCGGCAAAAAGAATTTCATGCGGGTTGCACTCGACTGTAAAGCTGTCAACGAGCACAAACGAACCAATCTGCGTCCGAA
>QKJV01000101.1 GCA_003249165.1 Desulfobulbaceae bacterium
TTTGAATATAGGCGTTAACAGCCTCGCGGACTGTTCCTGTAGCGCTGTTAACCATCGCGATCCCGGCCTTTTCACAAACAGCGGCGGCTTTCGGTCCGACGTGACCTGTCAGGATGGCCTTAGCCCCTGCCTGTGCAATACGGCTTGCGGCTCCTATTCCAGCACCATGTTCCGCTGCCTTTGCCGCTTGATTATCTATCACCTCAACTAAAGAGTTGGAATCCGTTTCAACAATCAGCAAATATTCAGCACGGCCGAATCTCTGGTCAACTATGGAATCCATGTCCTTTCCCGTTGCACTGACAGCTATCTTCATCACAATTCCTCCCGCTATTTTTTTTGATATTTTCTTCGATGCACGAGCTATTTTTTTTGTGCATATGCTCATAATAAACACCCTATACCTCGTGTCAAGGAAATTACATCATTTTTTTAGAACAGGGTTTAACTGCAATACCGGTAGACCAACTGCTCTGTGACGGGAAAACAATTAAGATCTGAAGCGAATCCAGTCTGTTGTATAATTCAATTTTGTGAAACGCAAAAAAAATGACTACAAAAAAATTTATGAAGGAGTTTCATTGTCTGGTGATGGTGGCATAATGGCCGGGGCAGGACGACTATCTCCATTCTGTAAAGGGATTGTCCCCTCATGGTCAAAGTCAAAAGTATGGCCGATTACACCAAAACCGCCAACCTGCACTTTGCCAATCAGATGGTAATCAATATTCTCCCCCTCTTGGAAATTGTTGACGAAACGAAAGAGATCCCAATAGGCGGTGGACAGGCGCAAATCGAAACTGCCATAATCATTTGCAGAAATTTCCATGCCACTCACGGATCTACCGGAGGAGACCCTTACCCCATTGAGATAAAGTTGATATTCAATACTTTCCACCTGCAGTGATACCGTATTCGGATTATACAGCCGGAGATTCGCCACCATATTGACATGACTCAGCGTTACCTCATCAATAAAAAGCCCTATCAGATTTATTTCGGGGGATGCGGGCTGCATGGCTGCACACGATGTGAGCAGAGAAACAAACAGGGCAAAAACGAAATGACGTAATTTTTTCATGGAGGTCCCCTTAAACTCCGACGAAGTTAACGTTTACACGTTGTTGAGGTATTCGAATAAGGTATTCGATTAATGATCTTTCCATGATCACTGTTTAGCAATGAATAACCCTGTGGAAGAGGAAAAGTAAAGCACGAACAGGGCAAAATACCTGATCACGTCATTCGAGAGGGCCTTTCCTGCCAAAAATGCTGTGGCTCACGTGGGCAATTATCCGATCCAGCCTGCTCCAAAACCAGTGCAGGAGGCGTTCCGGCCATGATGTTTTTCGCACATCTTCAAGGGTAATTTCAACCGATTCTCCACAGTCCTCAGCAAACATGCAGGCAAAACGTTCTGCAAATTCCTTATTACTGATTTCCTGGTTGGCCTCAAGATTCCAACGCATGTTCCATCGATCAAAATTTGAAGAACCAATTGACAGCCAATTATCGCACAATACCGCCTTATAATGCAGAAAACGCGGCTGATACTCAAATATACGGACCCCGGAAAGCAGCAGACGAGGATAGAAACGGCGTCCGATCATGCTTACCACCGGATGATCACTGTAAGGTCCAGGCACAAGAACTCGAACATCAATACCATTCCGGGCGGCACTCCGCAGGGTACGCCTGATTTTGCTTGAAGGAACAAAGTATGGAGTAGCAAGCCAGACACGGTTTTTAGCCCGCCTGGCATGAACAAAAAAAGCGCGCTTTATTTCCCTGTGAACGAGAGCAAAGCTGAGCGAAGCACGACAATTCAGAGTTCCCGCCGGTGCAGCAGGGGCAGAGGAATACAGTTCCAGAGCAGTATGGGTTGCCCGTCGCCAGACACGCTGGAAAGAATCAACCCAATCGGCGACGACCGGCCCTTCCACCTCAAGCATGATTTCCCGCCAGTAACGTTGTGGAAAAGCTGCAGGATTAAACTCATCGGCCAGCCCGGCACCGCCGATAAAACACACTTTCCCATCTATAACAAGAAGTTTGCGATGATCACGGAACAGCCTGTCTACATTAAACAGACGACAGAGAGTGATGGGATTGAAAAAGGCCAGCTGAAGATTTGGATCGGCGAGACGAGACGAGTCCGGCCCCGTGAGGCCAAGTGAACCGAAGCCGTCAAAAAGCAGCCATATTTTGACCCCTCGACGGGCTGCCTGCAAAAGGGCGTCGATAAAAAGAGTCGTAATCTTGCCCGACTCAACGAGGTACATCTCCAGCAGGACAAACTCATGCGCCTGCGAGATTGCCTGCAGCATGGCCGGAAAAAAGGCATCGCCGTCGCTATGCAACACCACTTTATTTTCTGCCCGCCAGGGAAAACGCTTATGCTGCCGCATCTTCTGCATGACAATTAAAAGGGGCTAAGCCCTCCTGCAGCCGTTTAGCTTCTGCCCCGTTTGCCCGCATATGATCTTTCTCAGCGGCAATGGGAACTTCCCGGCGCCGGGAAATTGCCGGCTGCCAGGGCCGCTTGGACATCGGCTGCGGCAAATATTTCGGAGAAATGCTCAAACTTTGCCTGCACCACTTGAGGCGATCACCGGAATGGAACCAGCTTTGCGCACCTGCACCTGATTAATCAATTCAAGATCGAAACCGCTGTTGGTACCGTCCTTGTCTCTAACACTTCAGCAGAATCTCTCCTGCTCCCAGTTCCTCACAAGCCTTGGCCAGCTGGACTGCATCCACGTCGCGGCCCTCGCTGCCACTCTTAGCCGTGAACTGGTACCGACAGCTCCCTCAACCTTAAGCGAAAGCTAATTAAATTCAGCAAGTTAGGACAATTTATAAAATTTAAGGCACATCACTTAAACACCACCACACTGCCCACTGTATGTATTTATTTTATGAAAAAAGATATAACTGTTTACCCAAATTGAGGCAACAAATTCTTCCTACCAACCACCCGCCCCAACTATTGCCGACTTTTGAAAGGGGTGGCTGTGAAATGTTGTATACTTACTGATGAGATGAGCAGGAATCTGGATCATGAAGATTATCAAGTGTCTTGGTATCCAGTCAAAAATGAATGATATCGGAATCGAGAGTTTCTGGGGGTATGCCAAAACCAGACTTGTCAGATTCAGAAGTATGGATAAAAAAACTTTTCATTTGCATTTAAAAGAGTACGAATTTAAGTTTAATCACAGAGGAGGAGATCTCAGTAAATTCATTGTCAAAATCCTCAAAAAATTTCCTCTGTTCCGGTCATGCCCCATAAATTATTTC
>QKJV01000319.1 GCA_003249165.1 Desulfobulbaceae bacterium
CCAGCGCTGAAAAAGGAACGTTAAAATAGTTCATCGAATATTGCGGTTAAAACGTGATCGCTAAAGTTTTGGCTGGCATAAAAAAACAGGGCCCGGAATAAGCACCTATCCATACAAATGAAGGCTCAAAAATGATTAATGAGGAGAAGCAAAACCTTAATTCGTCTAAGACAAGTGAAACTATACCACTTTGTGGCTCTTGAATGAAAAATTTTCATACTTATTATTTTGTTTAATATTTTCCTGAGGATAAAGCTGGAATCACTTGTGGAAACGAGATGTATATTCATCAGGTTATTATTAATCCTCCAGGAGGAATCATATCGGCCAGCCTAATTTCGAAAAAAGGTTCGATATTTACGATCCGGCTACCGAAAGCAAAAAAAATGATGGTTGAAGTGGCATAGGAAAGACGTTGCCAGAAAATTTTGCTGCCTTAATCAAATAAAAAAATTATAGGCTAACTTTTAGCTTATCCTGTGATACAAATTAAAAAGAATACAAAGCAAGCATTATCAGACAAGTTAGCAAAACAGGAGACACCATTATGAAGGCACTCGTTGTTTACTCAAGTAAGACAGGTAATACAAAAAAATTGGCCGAGGCTCTCTATGGCGCATTGCAGTATGAGAAAGATTTGATTTCTCTTTCTGATAATCCGAATCCGGCTGCGTATGATTTTGTGGCAGCTGGTTTCTGGTTGCAGGGGGGGGAACCTGATCCGGCAACCCAGGAATTTCTGCCAAAAATTGGAGAAAAAGAAGTTATTTTATTTGCCACCCATGCTGCGGCAAAAAACTCGGATCACGTTAAAAATGCCATGAACAAGGCAAAGGAATTAGCCGCTCCCGCGAGAATCTGCGCTACGTTCAGCTGTCTCGGACAAGTAGATGAAAAAACAATGGAGGCGGCTGCCAAGAAAGATCCTCAACCTCCTTGGCTTGCCGATGCTCCGGCTGCTAAAGGGCACCCTGACGCAGAGGATATCCGGCAACTTGTTCACTTGCTCAACGAATTGAGTTTACCGTAATCGAAATGGTGGCCTAAAGAGTTATCTTTTTGGATCATACAGGTAACATGCCAAAATGATACCCGCTTTGTGTGCATGACGATGTAATGGTCATTGAATACCTCAAAATCATATCACGGGGTGCCTTGCAAAAGAGCCTGCGCAATGAACGCTGGCGCTAATAACTGTTTGCGTCCTTCTTTGGGGCGGCTCTCGGATGTTTGGCACCTTTAGTGTTGCTTTTATCTATTCCACAGGGAAGCTTACGAAAGCATTTTTAAATTAATTTCATTAGTTGGCTACAAAGGAAGCTGATCATTGAGGCCGCGAAAGCCTTATTTTTTGCTAAAAGCTATTATTTTTTTTTACAAAAAGTTGACATTGCATCCCGGATGACTCAAGGACTACCTGTGAGGGAATCTTTTTTGATTTGAATGCCATTGCTCGGCATCCGTACGGGTGGGAAGGTTCATGTGTGATATAAAAGTGACGGCAGGAGAAACAGTTCGGACGATTCTGAGAATTTGTCATAAGGATATCGCCAGATGTTCCCGTGCGGTTTTTTCCAGGCCTTTGAGCAGAACATAACGGCCGAGGGGGATGATGTCGCATGGAAAACTGCTGACAAAGAGTGGGTTGTCACATAGCCCGCCAGACAGGTAAAGGGTTGCCGGGGAATTGCAGAATCGGTAGGCATTGAGGGCAATTCCCTTGACGAAACGTGCTACAGCCTCGGCTTCGGTGATACCTGAAGTCACGGCGTCGAAGATATGGCTCATGCCGAGCACCCCGCAGGTGATGGAAAAAGTACTGTCCGGTACCGCAAGATTTGCATAATCAAGGTTATAGTAATTTTCCAGCAGTTCAATGGTAAATCCCATGGATGCTCCACACTCGCTGTTCCAGCCCATATCGGCCAGTTTGCCGTTACGATAGGTTATATACTTGATATCTCTGCTGCCGCAGTCAAGCAGAACATAATCGGTAGTTTCTATTATTTCCTCTCCACCTCGTGCCAGGGCGGTTAACTCGTTCACATAAACTCGGCTGAACCGTTTAGCGTTGTGGCCTGTGGCCAGATCCACGCGTAAATTTCTTGGAAGTTTCTTGGTTGGCAGCAGATAGGGAGATCCTGCCGGATCGGAAAGATCAAGAAATTTGCAATATGAAGTGCCAAAATCAGCAAGCAGCATGGCTGGCTCCGGAAAGTTCGAGAAATGCCTGTATTTTGGCACGGGTACTGCTGCTGCAGGTGACATCTACATCCAGATAGAGTCCATGCGGATGTTTTGCGGCCAGAAATTTTGCCAATGCGGTTTTTGCACAAAAAGACTGGGAAAAGAAAATGGTCGGTACCGAGGGATTAAATTGTTCCTCAAGAGCAACGTCGGCAGGGGTCTTATTCTCCATACAGCGGGTCCATCCATATATATGGGTGGTGTCGGGAAAAAGAGTCAGCAGAGAGAAATCCCGTGGTGGCACGCCCCAAAATCCGGCCGTTGGTTTGCAGGGGGGGAATTGTGTTTTGTTATAAGGGGAGGCATTCCTTACTCCTGCGGTAATTTTGCTGAATTTTTCAAGCAGGCTCATGTGCGTTTCACAGAGAGGATTCCCAAAGGGGATATCATCGATGTTACGGGTGCGGATAACCGGAATATGAAGTATGTCCTGCAGGATGGTTGAGACATGCAGGGCACAATCACATTTGCCAGGTCCTACGTCTATGAAAATCATGTCAAGGGAGAGATGCAGGGCATTGAGCAAGGCTGTCCGCAGGATGGCGCAATATACTCTAGGAAGAAAGGGCGCAGTTAATTCCATATCTGCCTTGCACTGTGGTTCATCAAGGTCAAATATGGCAACTCCGAGGCGGTTGAGTTCGGAGATAACTGCAAGTGGCGGTATGCCGACAATGCCGACGCGGGCTCCGGGGCTGAGCTTATCAACTGGATTTATCTGTTTTATTTCCTTCATCATTGTTGTTCGGCGACGGTTTTAAATCCTGTTCATGCGCCAGAGGAAAAAGAAGCCCGATACTGTCAGAACAACATGAATGGACCATGAGGCAATCAGGGGGTTGACATAGGCCGCCTGTGCCAGTGATTGAGCGACGTTCCACCCCGCCCACGCGAAGAAGGCCAGGATGCAGCTGATAGGAATAGTCATGGATAAATCTCGATTCCATTTCCGCTGGAGTGAATACATCATTGGAATGGAGAGCAGCAGTAAAGGCACACCGAGAAAAATAAAAGATAACCGCTCATTGATTGCAAGAGTCCCTT
>QKJV01000123.1 GCA_003249165.1 Desulfobulbaceae bacterium
GGGGATTGCCGAAAGGAGAGATGAGGCCCCAGATAAGGAAATCTGTCGTGTCGCCGGATTGCTGCATGATATTGCCAAAGGTCATGCCCAGCATGAAGAGGAGGGAGGGCGTTGGTTGCGCAGTCTTGGCTTTGACAGGATCGCCGATATCGTTGCGGCTCACCGTGAGGCAGAATTACCGGAAGGGGGCAGGATTACAGAAAGGGAGATTGTTTATATCGCTGACAAGCTGGTAAGCGGCAGTGAATTAGTCAGCGTGGAAAAACGTTTTTTGAAAAAACTCGCGCTTTTTGCCGGCAATCCTGAGGCTTGCTCCGCTATCAATAGAAGGCTGGTGCAGGCCAGGAAAGTCGTTAAGGCCATAGAGATTGAAACCGGTTGCAGCATGGACAGCCTGATCAGTGAATGCCGTGGAGCAGAGTAACCATGTCAAACGCTGCGCAAATCTACCTGATGCGCCATGGCCGGATCGATCAATTTTTTCCACACCGTTTTATCGGCCAACTCGATCTGCCGCTTTCTCTGGAAGGAGAAAAACAGGCAATGCGGATAAATCGGGTTTTGCGGGATGTCAGCTTCAACCGCGTTTATTCTTCGCCGCTTACTCGATCAATACGAACGGCATGTATTGTTTCCGGTTATGACGTACATGATATCGAAGTTGTTCCGGATTTTACCGAGATCAATCTCGGCGATTGGGAAGGTCTCTCGGTAGATGAAGTTCGTAAGCGATTCCCTGGTGAATATGAAAAGAGGGGAGCGGACATGGCCAACTATCGTCCATCAAATGGAGAAAGTTTTGTAGATGTCGCCCTGCGCAGTTTCCCTGCCTTTATGCAAATCGTTACGGAAAATTCCGGCCCCCTTCTTATTGTTGCACACGCAGGGGTAAATCGCGTTTTACTGTCACGTTTGCTGCAGTTTCCCTTTAAGGATCTTCTGCAAATCCCGCAAGATTATTGTTGCCTGAATATAATTAAAGGGAACAAAAATGGGTGGCATGTTGATCCATTTGGCCAAACGGAGTAGTCGTAGAGAGGGGATATAAATGCGGGACAGTCAATGAGTCATCCCGGAAGCAGTCTATTCTCAAATTCCGGGATGACCTCGTCGCTACTCAGTGGTAAAGGTAAGGGAGGAATTTTGTTTCATTGCTGATAGATAGATTGAATAAAGCCTGTTTTTTTGTCTATACGGACAGTATCAACCAAATCGTTATTTTTTGTTACAATATCGGCCTCAAAAGAACCTTGCTCTTCTTTTATCTTGCCCAGCATCAGGTTGGGGTTCCCAGTAAACTGAAGATAGTCTTTTATCATGTTTTCGGCTTCCTTTGCATCAATGGATCTGGTGTTTTGTCGCCAATGGCCATATCCGCGGCCCCCTCTCATGCCGTAGCCATAATATCCACGGCCACCCCTCATGCCGGGTCCCATGCCATAGCCATATCCACCACCACCCATCATGCCAGGTCCCATGCCATAGCCATATCCACCGCCATACATCATGCCTGGCCCCATGCCGTAGCCATATCCATGGCCCATGCTGGATGCATGTTCAAACATTACCATATGCCAGCGGCTTTGCAGGAGGATAAAGTTCAATACCCGTGCCGTATTGCGATCTTCGGCTTTTTTTACGAGCCATTCGTAACGAGGCAATAAGTCACTTTCCATTTTTGCGCTATGCTCGTAAGCTGTTTCCAACGTCTTGTTATCTACAATTTCGCCGGTTTTTTCATCGGTGGGTAGACCGTAAGCTTCAAACAGTTCCCTGATCCATTCAACGTGATTCTCCTCTTGAGGGATGACCATCATATAGGGCATATAGACGTTGAATTTTTCCTGATCGTTCTGATATTGTACCAGGGATTGTTCTTCGAGGGTCAAGATTTCCCGCAGTTTCTGGACCCATTCAGCATTAGTGGGTGTGGGCAGTTTATCCGGAATAGTGATCCATCCACCCATCATCATGCCTGGCCCCATTCCATAGCCCCATCTGCCGGGCTGACTTTGTACTCTTGTAGCGCCCAAGGTAAAAGCGAGGACAAGTGCCATAGAAATTACCAGAATGAGTTTTTTCATACAGTCCTCCCTGTTGTCCTAACTTTTCCTTTAGCAACATTCTTCCATCTGATAATGTTTTCCGTCGACAGATACGAAATGGACTAGGTCGAGTTTCGGTAGACCCGCGATTTTCCATGCCTTCATCGGGTTGATAAATTCTTCATTTACGCAGTTACGTGGCTCATGGATATTTTTACAGACATAATTCAGAATTGGAAATGCTTTGTTTTTCCTATAATAATTCCGCATGAATTCAATAATTTCAAATTGTTCGTCATCAAGAGTGTCAAATCCTTCCCGTTTGGCAAGTTCGAGAGCAACATTTTTATTCCACTCATCTTGATTAACCATGAAGCCATCATCGTCAAGCTGTACTTTTTTCCCTGCACATTCTATTTCAGTCATAATATTGTCTCCTGAATTGGTTGTTTGAAAACTGTGGGTGACCATCAAAGAGAAGCATTTCAGCAAAAAACTTAATGGGATTTGTCAGCTTAGTCCGATAGTGTGAGAATTATCCCATAATCCATGAATATTGCAGAGTGAAGCGGCAATCAAAATCCCTGGTTTATTAATATTTAATGTAGCGGTAACAGAATGATGGGTATGGACGCTTCCCTCATTGGCACCGGCAGCTGATTCACCATGAGCGCTGAACTCGAAATTTCCTACTTGAACGATGAATTTTTCTCCATCAGGTTTGAAATAAAGTTGTATCCAGCGGATATGATGCTCTGTGGTGTTCGGATGGGAGACTTCTTTGCCGATAGAAACAGTTACTTGAAAGTTTTCGTTTGCTTTGACAGTAGCAGGGCACTCGATCACTGGGACATGTTTTTCGCTTTTCCAATCTGCGGATTGATAAAACTCGCCTATTTTTGCCATTTTTTCCCTCCTGGAATGAATACATTAAATATTTGTAGCTGAAGTCTGAGATCATCACTATCGAAATCAGTGAAAAAATACCCAGTACGACCGCCTTATTAGTTTATAATAATTATAACCTCTCACTGCACTGGTAGTAGTTGTACAAAATTGCTTTTTCCCAAACTATTGATGCTCTGCCACTTTCCAGCTTCCAAGGGTCATTCCGAGACAGTCAATACTAAGCTGGTCACACGCGGCCTGTTGCACGAAAATCAATATTGGTTTCCCAAGATGTTTTTCTTAAGTTGGGCAATTTCAAGACCGAGCGAGACACACTGTTTTCC
>QKJV01000107.1 GCA_003249165.1 Desulfobulbaceae bacterium
CGACTTCAACCTTGGCAAGGTTGCACTCTACCACTGAGTTATTCCCGCTCGTCGTTTTGCATAGGCAGTGCTTTTAGCAAAATTATCAAATTGATGTCAACAAATAATTCCAACATTTCGGATCAGCTCAAGACACTCACGAATCTGATCGATTCGAAAAAAGCCGGAATCCGAGTGATCACCTCACGTCGATTGAGCATGTTCCCAGGCACGAGACTTCGTTCTCCGGGCTGTTGACGAAAACGACGATCAGGAAGGGATGGAGATAACCACCGGGATGCTGCAAGTGCTTGTCATCCCATTGCTGTCCGTGACAACGAGGGTGGCGGTATACGTTCCTGCCATGCTGAATGCATGAGCTGCGGTTGCACCGCTCGCCGTGGAACCGTCGCCGAAATTCCACGTATAGGAGATGATCCTGGCTGGAAGCGCGGCCTTGGATTCGGACGCATCGAACTGCACGATCTTCGGGTTCGAGCCGCGAGTCTTCCATGTTCCGATGATCGCACTTGGTTGTGTCGCCGGTTTCTGGGATTCCTCGGCGCTCACAGCGATTGAAGCGGTATTGCTGGCACCGGTGTCGTCAGTGATAACCAGCCTGACTGTATAGGTGCCGCTCACGGTGTACAGGTGGCGCACGCTAGCGCCCTCCGCCGTGGAACCGTCGCCGAAATCCCAATGGTATGAAGCAATAGTCCCGGTGGACAAGGTGCCGTTAAAGTGTACCGCAAGCGGCGCGTCTCCGGTACCGGGGGTGAGATCAATCACCGCCTTCAAATTCGTCCTCGCCGATGTCGTTGTGGTGGCTCCACCAATATTTGTTGAATACATGCGGCGAGGCACAACGGTCTTTACAGGACTGCCTATCGGTTCCGCCTCAATTCCAGCGTGGACCGGTTGAGTTCCAGCCATTACGGCAAGGAACGATAAGCAGATTAGCATATAGTGAATGAGAGTGTTTGGTTTCATGTCATTTTTTGCGGGCATCTTGAATAATTGCTTTTTCCGCCAATCTCGGCGTTATGCTCAAAATTTTATCCTCGGAATATCATCTATATGCCTGTGGTAAAATTTTTCGCATGCCTTGATCTTGATTGAAAAATCTAATTATGCAAGACACCTCTTCTTGGTCTTCTTGGTTAACGTGTTCAAGCTGCTGAATGTATCGCAACTCCATAAAAAAGTTCCTTCGGCAAGCCCGGCCCGGGAGCCCTGGCGATGAGGAACGGCAAAGAGAACTCCGGCATCCGGCGAACCCGAGAATGGACCTGTATCGGCAAAGAGGGGTAAAAAGTCGCTCGGGTTCATAAGCATGAAGCATGCCTCAACCGTAATCAAAGCCACGTCCCGGCCCACGAATGAGCGATCCAGGACATATTTTTTATCAGAAAATCGCCGAATTGGTTCCAGGACAACGGTATTGAACCACCAAGCTGGTGCCCGGTTTCTGACGACAGCAAAACCCCTTTTCTCTTCAAGACCCCTTCAACACTGTCGCCAATAGGCGACGGAAAAACACCGGTCTGTCTGATCAAAGCTGGGCGGCCGCGTCTTCAAATGCGATTTTCGCAATCAGATATGGGTGTAAGAGCGAAGAAAAGGCGATCTCCGTGCTGTGGAAAGGTTCGGAGTGGGGAGGAGTCGCAATAAAGAGACAGGAGGAGGATTTCTATGCAGGTACAGGGGATTTGAAAAGTAGACGTGCTTCGGAGTGCGTGGCAAGATAACTACAAAAGCTTTCAACCAGTTTTTTTTGGGTTAAATTGACAACGTGCTGCCGGAAAAATCCGGCAGCACGTTGAAGAGCGGTATACAATGGTACTTCTTATTGATCTGTAAGGAATTTCCTCAAGATCCTTGCTTGGTGTGATGCCAACCCAGAAACTTGAGTCTGTTATTGATCAGTCAGTGCTTCCAGAAATGCTACAATTGAGTCGACTTGAGCTGGAGATAAACCTAAATTACCTAGTTCGGCATGGTTGACGGTGGTTTCTACTTCGGGCGCAGGCCAGCAATAGCCAGTGACACCGTTGTAGCCAGGTATCATGCCAGCGTCTAGGAGTGCTGGTGTCACTGGAATAAACGTAGGATTAGCAGAACATGCCAATGGGTCTCTGGTGTTGTAAAATTGCACTATTGAAGTAAGATTCGGGAAAAAGCCATTATGACCATAAGGAGTTGTAATGGCTATGTTTCTCAGGGTGGAAACTTTGTGCTTTCCATTGTTCGCAGCTGCATCGTCTCCAGCAAGTACTCCATCTCCTATCACGGTCACGAGTGATAATGGATAAACACCAGAAGGCGCAGTTAGAACTTGCTCAATGAACCCACCAAGACCAGGATCAACGCCTTTATCCGCAATTATAGGATTTATGGGGATGCCTAAATTATCATAACTGAAGTCAGTAAATACAGCTGCGCCAGGTCCGCCATCAGTTACATGGCACAACGCACACTGTGCAGCACCTAAAAAGAGGGTTAAGCCGTCTAGCTGGTCAGGTGTCAGTGTCGAAGGCACTGTATCGTAAGCGGAACTGAATTGGTTCATAATGCTTGATTCTTCATAATAAGCAATAGCTATAGCGATCTGATCAAAAGTTCGTGGTACATTGGTGAAATCTACGGGAGAAAAAGCCAAGTTAAATAAATAAGCATAATCAGCAGCTGCAACTCTCGCTACAACTTCAGTACTATCTGGCAGAGCCATTTCGGCAGGATTGGTAAATGGGCCTTGTGCCTGTTCAGCAAGTGAAGAAAATAATGGATCTACATCATAACCTGAAACCTGACAGCCAACATTAAATGGTTTGTGTCCAGTAGCTCGACCGTTCCAAAAAAGACCACCAATAAAAAGACCATCATAATACATTGCAGGACTATCATATGCATATGCTGCAGTCGGTGCGTTCAGATTACCTGTTGATATTCCATCAGACCCAATTGAAACAACATTTTTAGAAGGATTTTTCGTGTTTGCTTGATCAGCAAAACCAGATTTGTTGTTATGACAGCTTTTGCAGGATTGATTGAATCCCACGGAAAGATTTTGGTCGTTATATATGCTTTTTCCAAGCAGCAGCAACGCTTCTTCTGGTGTTTTTTGCTTAGCGAATGCATTTCCAGCTACCAACATTAAGGATATAATCAAACAAATCGATATTAAGCTTTTATTCATTTCTACCCTCCCCATTTTGTTTTTATAATTTTTTGTCGATACGATTAAAAATTAGTTTTACCTCCTTCACTTTTGTATTTTTCCCTCCTTA
>QKJV01000485.1 GCA_003249165.1 Desulfobulbaceae bacterium
GCCCACAAGGTTAATAGTGTCGAGGCTATTGTCGGCATAATGCGCAATCCAGGTCCCGGAATGTCAAAGTTCGACAGCGATTACCTGCCGGACGCCGATGCGAAGGCTATCGCCGAGTATATCCTGAAAACGTTTTAATCCTCGGTTAGTCGCATATTATAATTAGAACATAAAGATGGGCCGAAAACATTATTAAAAAAAGCTGTTTCAGGCCCATCTTTTTATTACGACCGAAAAAACAAAGCAAACATTATCAGTCCTGGAAAAAAATTGAGTACGGTGTAAAAAACCTTTTCGTAACCGCTCAAGGAGAGAAGAAAGAAGAACAGCAAACCAGCACCATACCAGGGAGCTACGCCGGTCGCAACGAGTCCGAAGGCTGGCAGAAGAAAAGCACCAACCACCAGACCAGCGACCCAAAGTCTGCAGATTCTGATAAAATTTTTCCGTCCGGGCTCGGGCTGAAAAAACGGCAACCCGGCACGCCGGTAATCTTCCGTATGGCGACGCTGGAACAGCCAGAAATGAGGAATCTGCCAGAGATATAAGAGACCTGCCACCAGAATGATAGGGTAATTCAGAGGATGGCCGCCGGCGCTGACCCAACCGATAACAGGGGGTAGTGCGCCGCAAACTCCCCCCACCGCCAGAGCAAAGGGACTATGCCGTTTGAGGGGAGTATAAACCCCAAGATACCACGCCATGGCGGCAAGTCCGAGTATTGCAGGCAGATGTCTCTTTCCGCTTCCGAGCTCTAGAGCCAGTAAACCGGACAGCATGCACAATACACCAAGAACCGATGCCATTGCCGGTGTAATAAAACCCTGAGGGATGGGACGGTCACAGGTTCTTTCCATCATCCGGTCGATATCCCGCTCCTGAATCTGATTGAAAGCCGAGGATGCAGCAGCAAGCAAAGTGACGCCGCAGAGAACTCCAAGTACCGGGACCAAGCCAGACCTGCCTGGGAAGAAAAAAAAACCACCCATGGCAACTATTCCGTTCAGCAAAGCCAAACGCCAGCGAAAAAGACGGAGGAGACTCCTGATCATTTGACCTCCTTGATAAATTCTATCAACGCCGCGATTTCCTCATCATGCAAATTGGGGAAAGCAGGCATAATAGGTGGAAATCCTTTTACAATTTTGACAGCTGGTTGTCGGATTGATTCTGCGAGATAGGCATCATCCGCAACGCTGGTCTGATCTGCCCCTGCCACCGATACCGAAACCATGCTGCCGGCAAGGCCTTTGAAAGTTGGCCCGACGCCATGGGTTCCATCCAGGGAGTGACAAACAAGGCAGCCTTTCTCCTTTGCCAGTTGTGCTCCATTGGGTTTCAGAGCCGCTGGCACATCTTTCTGCAGATAATGTATAATTTCGTTCAATTCTGCTGCGGGAATAACTGCGGCAAAGGCGGGCATGATAGGTGGAAATCCCGTTACCACATCTGCTTTCGGGTCCAAAATTGATTGTCGCAGATAAGGCTCATCCACGGTGATGCTCCGTTCTTTTCCCGAGGTCGTCACTGTTTCCTGTCGTCCCCAGATCTTCTGAAGGCTTGGGCCAACTTTTTTGCTCCCATCCAAGGAATGGCAACCAATGCAGCCATATTTTTCAAGATACGCTTTGCCATCAGCTTCGTTATTCCCCTGTTTAAGCCAGGCTTCGAACTCAGCAGGTGGTATCGCCTCTACCGTGGTAATCATCTTGGAATGGCCGACCCCACAGTACTGAGAGCAGAAAAGATCATATGAACCAGGCTGGGTGGCTACGAACCAGGCATAGTTTTTCATGCCCGGCACCACATCCCGTTTGACACGAAAGGCGGGAATGTAAAAACCGTGCAAAACATCTTGAGAAATGAGTTCAACCTGGACCGGTTTACCCACCGGCACATAGAGTTTCGGGCTGCTCTTTCCATTGGCATAGGTAAAATTCCACGACCACATGCGGGCTGTCACCGTCACGGGGAGTGCATCTTTGGGGACATTTCGCAGGGCAAGATAGCCGGACCAGCCGTAATAAAACATTGCCATCACCAGCATGGCAGGCAGGGCAGTCCATACTATTTCCAGCCAAAGGTTGCCATCCACGTTTGAGGTTGGCTGAGGGGCACGGGAACGGTGATAACGAATGACGAAAATCACCATGGTGACAGTTATGCCGATCAGGAGTACCAGGCAGATGCCGAAGATAAACATGAATACTGGATCGACCGCCTGCTTTGTAGTTATGAGCAATGGATTCACGTTGTTTCCTTACCGATAAAGCACGTCAAAAAATGTGAAGCCAATAAAAACGGCCAAAGTTGTCAAAGTGACGAAAAAAAGCCAACGCAAAAGTCGAGCTTCATAGCGCATATGCATGAAAAAAGCGATGACCAGTCCTCCTTTACAGGAGGCAATCGCGAGGGATATCCAGGTCCGATATACCCCAAGATCAAGACGGGAAACCCAGACAGTGATGGCGGTAAGCAGTAAAAGAGCAACCCAGACCGTTATCAGTAGGCCATAGCCGATCACATGTTGTTCGTTTTGTTCTGCTGTCATGCTGCTCTCTCTAAAGAAGTAAGTAATACAAAGGAAAAATAAAAATCCAGATCAGATCAACCAGGTGCCAGTATAAAACGCTGTTTTCAAGCAACACATAGTTTCCGGCATGGATACTGTGCCGGTGTACCCTGACGGCCACGAGGGCAAGCAGCGTACCGCCTATCAGGACATGCAGGCCATGGAGACCAACTGTCAGAAAATAGAGGTCAAAAAAGATTGACTTTCCCTGTGCCCCCGCGGCAAGGGTTGGCGAGTGGGGATAGATACCGTGCCGGATCTCAGCACTCCATTCAAAGTATTTATTCAGAAGAAAGCCCCCTGCACAGAGAATGGTCCCTGCAAGAAAGACCTCCGTCTTATGCTTGTCCTCACGCTGGATAGCGGTAACCGCCATGGCCGCAAGCAGACTGCTGGTGATGAGAATTCCCGTATTGACCGTACCGAATATCACGTGCATCTCGCGGCCTGCCTCGGAGAATTCGTGCGGATATCTCGCAAGATAGACGCCATAGAGCAAGAATAGCCCTCCGAAGAGGATAAGCTCTGTAAAGAGAAAGAGCCACATACCAAGTTTCGCCCCGGCGTGGTCCTGATGGTATGACTGGCTCATGACAGTCCGGCCTTGCTGAAATCGTAAGGGCCGTGGGTCGCCCGCGGCTCTTGTTCAAAATTTTCCGTCGGTGGCGGCGAGGGAATGGTCCATTCCAGGGTC
>QKJV01000486.1 GCA_003249165.1 Desulfobulbaceae bacterium
TGTGAAATTTGCCATGCGGGATACTTCCAAATCGGCGACTATTTTCAATGAGAGGCCAACTGGTCCGATGTACCCGGTCGGTGTCCCGGTAAAGTCAAAAGTCTCCTTTTCGTCCGCAAGCCGAACTTCAGTAGCACCAAGCACATTCTGCAGTTTAACTTCCTGTACCTCATGATCTCCCCGGAGAAGAACGGCAACCGGTTTACCATCAGCAACATAGATAAGTGTTTTAACAAGATTTTTCGGGGAGATGTTGAGAAATTCGCAGACTGCCTGCACCTTTCTTTTCCCTGGAGTTTCAACTTTGGTCAGCACACGTTGCTCAACAGATGGAGGAGCAGGCAGTTCCTTTGCCCTTGCTTTTTCCATATTTGCTGCATAAGAACATTGTTTGCAAATGACAATCGTGTCTTCTCCGGTATCCGCTAGTACCATGAACTCATGGGAAAAGCTCCCACCTATGGTTCCTGAATCAGCCTCAACCGCACGAAAAGAAAGACCACATCTTTTAAAAATTCTATGGTAAGCATTTTTCATCTTTTCATAGGTTGCTTCCGCACCTTTTTCCGTCGCATCAAAGCTGTACCCGTCTTTCATAATAAATTCCCGTCCACGCATAAGCCCGAAACGAGGACGGATTTCATCGCGGAATTTTGTTTGAATCTGATACAAGTTAAGCGGCAGATTACGATAGGAATGAACATTTTTTCGGACCAAGTCAGTGATGACTTCCTCATGGGTCGGCCCAAGACAGCTTTCACGTTGATGGCGGTCAGCTAAACGCAGTAGCTCAGCCCCATATTTATGCCAGCGGCCAGACTCCTGCCAGAGATCAGCGGGTTGAACCATAGGTAATAAAAGTTCCTGAGCCCCAGCGTTGTTCATCTCTTCTCTGATAATTTGCTCTACCTTACGAATGGATTTCAGTCCGAGAGGAAGATAGCTGTATATCCCCGACGCAAGCTTGCGTATAAAACCGGCGCGCAGCATAAGTTTGTGGCTGATAACTTCAGCTTCGGCAGGTGTTTCTTTCAATGTCGGTAAAAGAAGTTGTGAAAAACGCATGAAAATTCCTTTTATCTGATGATGGGAAAATTTATTTTTTTTGTTGCGCCAAAGTATCTAGTTCGTGGAGAAAAACATCCAGTAACTGTTCTTCCGGGACCTTTTTATACATCTGTCCTTTCTTGAAAATAATGCCAACCCCTTCACCACCGGCAAGACCGATATCAGCTTCTTTAGCTTCTCCGGGCCCATTGACAATGCACCCCATGACAGCAACTTTCAGCGGGGTCTCCATGTACTGAATATGCTCTTCAACCTTTTCGGCGAGTTTAAACAGGTTTATCCGGCAGCGACCACATGTTGGGCAGGATATGAGTTCAGGGCCTCTTTCCCGGATGCGTAACGCGCGAAGGAGTTCATATGAAACGCGAATTTCTTCGATTGGATCACGGGTTAACGAAATACGAAAAGTATCGCCAATTCCTTCATATAACAGCATACCAAGCGCGACACTTGATTTTACTGTTCCTGCAATAAGCCCACCCGCCTCGGTTACACCCAGATGCAGGGGATAATCACATTGAGAGGAAAGAAGGCGGTATGCATCAATCGTCGTCAGCGTATCCGAGGATTTGATGGAAATTTTCTGATCGTAAAAATGAAGATTTTCGAGCAAGCGTATATTCCTGATGGCACTTTCAACAAGAGCTGCAGGGGTAGGGTGGCCATGTCGTGCCAGTATATCCTTTTGAACAGAACCGGAATTAACGCCGACCCGTATAGGAACATGGTGTATTTTTGCGGCATCGACAACTTTGGCCAGCTTTTCTGGCCCGCCAATATTTCCAGGATTTATTCTTATGCCTTGCGCGCCGTTTTCCATAGCGGCAACTGCCAGGCGGTAGTCAAAATGGATATCAGCTATTAATGGGATATTAATCTTGTCGCGGATAGACTTAATGGATATCGCAGCTTCCATATCAAGCACTGCAACACGAATAATCTCGCAGCCAGCCTGTTCAAGCCCATGTATCTGACAGACAGTCGCCTCGACGTCACGTGTGTCAGTATTCGTCATCGATTGAACGGCTATCGGGGCACCTCCCCCAACGGGCACATTGCCTACTTTAATCTGTCTTGTATGTTTTCTTGTAATCATAATCGGTGTGACTATAATATTTTTTCAAAAAAGTTTTAAGTAATAAGTTGTAATATTTGTCTAGTCATGCGGATGTGCAGAAATTGTAACTAAAGATTATCCGATTTACACATTCACGAATAAAAACTGGAGTTTGCTCATCACATCGTTTTGGCAGTAAAAAAGCTTAACTCTGTCATGTCCACTATGACTTACTGCACATCAATCAAAGGATATTTTATCTTAGCAATTGCAAATTGTTGAATTCCTGCTCCGCTCCTGCTAGTATTGGGCCCATGAAATACTTACTTTCTTTAATCGGTGTTGTCCTCATTCTTGAGTCGCTGCCATATGTAGCCTGCCCGGAAGCCATGCAGAAATGGTTGATGCAACTAGCTGAAATGAATCCTTCCATCCTGCGGGTCATCGGTCTGTTGGCGATGGGAGCGGGCTTGCTTCTCTGCTATATAACCCAGCAGACGAACCTCCTGTAGTTTTTTTCAGTTACTCCGCAACAAAATAATTACCGAATATATTATGGCAGAGAATATTCCCCCGCAGTACGATATCGAGTCTTATCATTTTGACCTGCCCATGGACAGGATTGCGCAACACCCTGCAAACACCCGCGATCAATCACGTTTACTCTCCTTAGATATTGCTAGCGGCACTTTTCGCGATCTAGATTTTCGAGATATAATAAATTTTTTTACCCCAGGAGATCTCATCGTTGTTAACAATACCAAAGTATTTCCTGCTCGTCTTTTAGGCCGCAAAGAAACAGGGGGCCGGGTAGAATTACTCATTCTCCATTATCCTCATTCCATTTCTCCTTCTGGAAACGGCATCAGAGAAGTTGAAGTGATGGGCTTGTTAAAAGGTTCAAAATCATTCAAACCGGGACAAAAAATTTTGTTTACTCAAAACTTTTTTGCTGAGGTTATGGAAATTTTTGCTGCAGGAAAAGCACGGGTAAGACTTTTTTTTCATGGGGAACTCGAGCATTTACTTGAAACCCATGGACATCTTCCCTTACCACCTTACATTAGACGCAATGATGGTGAAAAGTCGAACGACAGGGAAAGATATCAGACTGTTTATGCTTCACAAACTGGTGCAATCGCTGCTCCTACGGCGGGACTGCATTTCACGCAGGAACTGCTCACAATTCTCAAAGATAAAGGAATTGCACTGGAAAGTGTCACATTGCATGTAGGCTATGGAACCTTTGCTCCTGTTAGAGTTCGGGACATTCGACAGCATCAGATTCACTCCGAATTTTTGACGGTTTCAGCGGAGACTGCCGAGAAAATTAATACTGTTCGTTCTGCTGGTGGACGCGTATGGGCTGTTGGAACAACGACAGTCCGTGCTTTGGAGTTTGCCGCTGACGATTCAGGTCGTGTCCAGCCTACGGAAGGTTGGTGTAACCTCTATATATATCCGGGATATCATTTTAAAGTTGTACGCAACCTGATAACGAACTTTCATCTCCCTTCCTCATCATTGCTTTTTATGGTTAGCGCTCTTGCGGGTAAGGAAAAAATTCTGAAGGCATATCAACATGCCATTATACACGGTTATCGGTTTTTTAGTTACGGAGATGCAATGATAATTTGTGGAGATTAAAAGAAGAAGCTAATCAGGAAGGATGCAGAAAACATCCTTCCTGAGAGGGGAAAAATCATGAGGCGCAGGGACAGGAAGAAGCCTCCTTACTACTACAACTCGATTTTTTTGAGCCTGAGTCACATTTAACTTTGTTAGAAGCGCTGCAGTAACCGTCTGCATACCAACCGCCACCTTTAAGCTGAAATGAGCTGCTGGATATCAATTTTTTCAGACTGCCATGACAATCTGGGCAGCTTGCTAAAGGTTCATCAGATATGCTTTGCCATGCTTCTGTCACCTTTTTACATTTCTGGCACTCGTATTCGTAAATAGGCATTTGAATTCTCCCTGGAAAACGTATAAATTTATATAAATTATGTAATTTGAAAAAGGGTCCGCAACTGATTCACGCAGATCATACGATATGTGGAAAGAGAGGTGTTGCCGGCCGCTGATTGATATATCCGACGGTTTGAATTGTAATGATGCTTTATCCGTCTGTCAACCGTCATATTGCATTTTGTACCAACTTACTTTTTCTCGCATGGGGGGAAACGTGCAGCAGATTCTCAGTATGCAGGCTGCCGAAGGAATGGTGCTTGCCAAAGATGTATTGACTTCAGACGGAAGAATTCTTTGCGGGAAAGGTACCGCTCTCACCCTTCCAATAATTGAAAGAATTAAAAAAATGGACATCAGTTGGATAACGGTGGAAGGACATCCCGTTCGGATGGAGGGGGAAAAGAGTCTGGAACAGGAATTACGTGATATAGAAAAACGATTTTTACGCGTCAAACACATTCCTCCCCTAATGTATATCAAAAGAAAGATCATGCAACGGGAAGTTGCCGCCAGACAGATTCCCTGATGGAAAACGCAAAACAATCCCAATTTCGTAAAGCATTGAGGGAGGTGAAAAATCTTCCGACATTTCCGGGTATCGTAACAAAACTGACCAAAATGGCAGAAGATCCTGACACAACTACCGAACAGATGGGGAAGATTATCGGGAAGGATCACATCTTGGCAGCCAAATTGCTGAAACTTGTTAATTCTGCTTTTTACGGATTCCCGCAAAAAATAAGTTCCATTAACAGTGCAATTATCTTACTGGGATTCAATGTTATCAAAAGTCTCATAATAAGTTCTTCCATTTTTGAATTGATGGAAGCCGAGGACGTTGAACTTTGGGAACACTCCCTCGGTTGTGCGGTAGTCTGCAGTGTTCTTGCCAAAAGGCTTGATGTCTCAGACCCGGAAGAGGTGAGCACCGCGGGCTTAATTCATGATATTGGTAAGGTAGCAGTGAAAATGGAGTTAAGAAAAGAATATGAGATCCTGCAGCAAATGGTGCATAATAAAGGAATTTCAATGCTTGAAGCCGAACGCGAATTTATTGGAATAGATCATGCGGAAGTCGGCGAATGGCTGGCAAAAAGATGGAACCTGCCTCCGAAACTTGTTGAGCCAATCGCCTGCCATCATAATCCAACGGGATCAAAAAAAGAGTCTCTGACAACTTCTATTGTTCATTTCAGCGATATACTCATTCGAGGACTTGGTTACGGTCATGGAGATGATTTTTGGGTGCCCCCTTTAAGTAAGGCGGCTTGGCAAATTCTCAATCTCAACAAGTCAGATCTTGATGAAATACTGGAAGATGTAGATGAAAAATTATGGGATGTAAAGGGATTCAGTCTAGAAATTCAATCCGAATTAGAAAATACCATTTCAGGGTAATCACACACCTTTTGTAACTCATTTTGAGAAGATCCTTTTCCTGCAAGTGGAAACGAATGATTGTTGGAGTTCAAAAGAATATTTGTGGCTCTGAACAGAAGATTATATCTGAAAAAATTGTGAATCAAATCCTGTTGATGAAAGATTGTAGGATATTTTATCTTCTGTTCTTGAAAAGAATCCGTTTGAACTGATTATTGAACAGCACAGGGAAAAACGTCTTTTTATGCTGCTTTTTATGGGTGGAGATAAGGATAGTTTAAAAAATAATAATATACATCCTATCCGGTCAACAATGTAGTTAACGAATTAGCCTGGGAGGAGAGGGTTGCCGGCCTCCTCGAAGCAGATAAGTTTTTTTTATCTGTGAAGATGAAATGACTCTTTTTAATAACGTATACTTTCATATTTTAAAATTGTTCGTAATATACAGGTACAATCTTTAAAATCCAGCTGTTATATAATAAGTAAAATCGACAGGATGTGAGAACGATGTCTTTATTATGAGTCGCAACTGTAGTTGTAATCACTGCAGCATGTCATTTTAAACCTTATGCTGGAGAGTCGACAATTGCTTCGGCTAATTTAACACTTCATAAAAAAGAAAAAAATGTGATAAATGATTTATTCTGATCGATCACAATTAGAAAAAGATAGTTATGTTATCATCACCTGCTAATAAGTTCTGTGCTTATCCAGCTTCCTTAAATAATAGTCCATTCCGCATTAAATCTTTTAATGATGATATCAACTTCTACAACCAGACGTTTTCTCAATCACCGCCTAGCCAAATAATGGAATGCCAACACCTGCTTGATTGCATGCACAAATCAATTATTTTTTGCGAATAAATATTCGTATACCGCTAGATATGTTGAGAAAATATTTAATTTTTTCATTTCTATCTCAGTAAAAGTATTGTCCTGACAAATAAAAACGGAACTGTTTAATTTTATTGATAATATTGTTTATATATATTTTTTTTAGTACAATCGTTTTTTAACAAGGAATAATTGTTACTTATTTGAATAACTTGTTGCAAATAATCAAAAAATATTGCATTTGGCTTGCTAAATTAATTTTCTCGTCATATATAATGAAAAAATATCTTTTATTCATATTTTTCAGGAGGATACAATGAGTAAATCACTGGTTGAAATGGCTGCGGAAATCGTAAAAGCACAATGTACTTCTACCAGTATGTCAGCAGAGGATATAACCACTTCTTTACAGAATACTTTTCATGTTTTACAGACTCTGCAGACCAATGAATTATCGAATGAGACAAACCAAATTATTACTGAAGATCAAAAGGAAGAAAACCCTGTTGATATCTCACCGGAAAAATCGATTCTTAAAAATAAGATTATCTGTCTTGAATGTGGTCAGTCTTTTAAGTTGCTTTCTCCCAAGCATCTCGCCAGCCATGGATTAACAGGCAAAGAATACAGAAAGAAATACGGGTTTCCGCTACGCCAGCCTTTATGCGCAAAAGCCTTATCAGATAGAAGGAAAAAAGCGGGGAAGGAACGTGGGGTACCTGCAAATCTCCTGAAGGCTATTGAAGAGCGCAAACAAAAAAGTTCTACGAAGATAAAACCTTCCAAAAAAACTAAATAATACAAACAGATTTTTTTCATTTTATCAAATATGGTGAAGGCACGCGGTTACAAGCGCTCTGCGTGCCTTTTTATTCTGCGAAACTGGTTAAAAAAGTGATAGGTATTTTCGATTCAGGTGTTGGGGGAATGACGGTTGCAAAAGCCATCGAGCAGCTTTTGCCTGGCAAGAACATAGTCTATTTTGGCGATGTTGCAAGAACGCCTTATGGTTCAAAGAGTGCCGCAACAATATGCAGGTATGCACTACAGGATACTGAATTTCTAATCAATAAAGGAGCTAAAATCATAATAATAGCTTGTAATACAGCTGCAAGTGTTGCCTCGGATATGTTAAAGATGCAATTTCAGCTTCCTATTTTTGAAGTAATTACTCCTGCTATAGATAAGTCCTTATCTGTTTCTAAGAACAACCGTATAGGTGTTATCGGGACCAGGGCAACCATCAAAAGTAATGTTTATGAAAATAAAATAAAAGCAGCACACTCTCAATCTCAGGTTTTTTCACAGGAATGTCCTCTGTTGGCACCATTAGTAGAGGAAGGATGGATAGACAAACGTGAGACAAAAATGATAATTCGTCGCTATCTCCATCCATTGAAACACAAAAACATAGATACACTTGTTTTGGGTTGTACTCATTACCCTCTTTTAAAACATCTTATTGCTCCCCGTATAGGAACCAAGGTGAACGTCATTGACTCATCAACTGCAGTTGCTGAAACGGTTAAAAAATATTTGCAAAATCACCCCGAACTGGATAAGGCATTGGCTAATGAGGGACAAAATTTTTATTATGTCTCCGACATGACCGATGCCGTTCAAATGACCGCTCAACGGATTTTCGGCAGAAAGCTGAATTTGATCCAAGTTGATGTCGAAGGAAAATAAAATGAAAAAATTTAAAATTATATTTTTATGTTCTCTGCTTTGTCTGTTGTATCCCGTAATCGGTGAGTGTAATTTTCTAACCCCAGTACAGATTGCTGAAAAAATTCAAGAAACATACGAAAAAACAACAGCTTTCAAGGCAGAATTTCAGCAAACATCTACAGTTAGCAATATGGGGAACCGTCAACGAAAAGGGAGCGGAACGATGGTAATCCAGAAACCTGGCTTACTGCGATGGGATTATACAGCACCAGACAAACAGGTCCTGGTCAGTGACGGGGCAATGTTTTCTCTCTATTTTGCTTCGGAGAAACAGATGATTATCACTCCGGCAAAAGAATATCTTCGTGAAGATGTGACATATAACTTTTTTGCCGGCAAGGGCAATTTGCTTGACGATTTTGAAGTGGTAGCGGTCAGCCCGGAAGAGGAAAAACGTGGCTGTCTGGCGATAAGATTAATTCCTAAAAAAACGCACGCACAGGTCGAGACCATGAATGTATGGGTGGACGAAAAAACATTTCTGGTTACGCATCTGGAAATTATCGACCATCTTGGCAGTGTCACTGATTTGAAGCTTTTTAATACCGTTGTTAATCATCCCATGCCGGAGAGTTTTTTTCATTTTTCCCCTCCCGAAGGGACTGAAATTATCGAGCAGTAGATGACTTCCTCATCTCCATTCAGGCTGGCACTCGTTTCTATGCCTTGGGCAATTTTCAATCGTCCATCGGTACAACTTGGTGTCCTGAAAAGTTATATTGAGGAGAACTCTCGAATAAAGGTAGATGCTTACCATCCCTATCTCGGTGTTGCCCGTTTGCTCGGAAAAGATCTTTATCATGCTATTGCAGAAAATTTCTGGATTAGTGAAGCGTTGTATAGTGCTGTTCTTTTTCCAAACAGACGGGAGCAGGCAGCCCAGATTGTACAGGAGGAGCAGAGACGTGGGAAATATAGAATTCCGTTTAATTTCGATAGGATATGCGATCAACTCAAAAATCATCTCTTTGATTGGGCAGATAAAATAAAATGGAAGCATTTTGATCTGATAGGTTTCTCCGTCTGTTTCAACCAACTTCTTCCAACCCTTTCAACTGTTGACTATCTGAAAAAAAACTATCCGGAACTCCCTGTTGTTTTAGGTGGTTCATCCTGTCATGAAGATTTTGCATCGGGTTTACTGAATAATTTTCAAGTCGACTATATGGTCAGTGGGGAAGGGGAAGAACCGCTTCTTAGTCTTTGCAATTTCCTCTCCGGGCAAGACACATCACTTGCCCCATCAGTTGTCAGCAAGTCCTCAACAAATGGGCTCAATGTAAATCAGTCTGGCCAAAGGCAAATAGCAATTTCCTCACTGCCATGTCCGAATTATGATGATTATTTTCAGGAGGTTGGCAATTTGTTTGGTGCAGAACCGTTCATTCCCGTTTTACCGGTTGAATTTTCTCGTGGTTGCTGGTGGAATAAATGCACTTTTTGCAATCTTAATCTCCAATGGCATGGATATCGCTTTAAAACGGCAGAAAAAATGGTGAAAGAAGTTCGGTTTCTTGCTGAACGTTACAAGACGCTGGATTTTGTTTTTACAGACAATTCGTTGCCACCCAAGGAAGCCTTGTCTTTTTTTGAAAGAATTTACAAAACTGAACATGATTTTCATTTTTTTGCCGAAATACGTGCTGACTATCGGGGCACCGCCTTGGAAGAAGCCAGAAAGGGAGGGTTAACTGAGGTACAGGTAGGAATAGAGGGTTTCAGTAACTCGCTCTTAGAGAAAATGAGTAAAGGAGTGACTGTTATGGACAACCTAACTGTCATGCGGGATGCAATGGCCAATGGCATTACTCTTGACGGTAATTTGATAGTTGAATTCCCCGGCAGTAGCAAGGAAGAAGTAGATGAGACACTGAAAAATATCGATTTCGCATTTCCGTTTCATCCGCTTTCCACAGCTTCATTCTTCCTTGGTTATGGAAGCCCTGTTGACAATGATCCGATAAAATACGGTATACTGGCTCGTTTTCCCCATCGTCATGCAAAAAAACTTTTCCCCGATAAGATAAGCTCTTCTCTGCGGCTTCTGGTCAAAGACTTTAGAGGCGACCGTATTTCCCAGCGTTCATTGTGGGGTCCCGTGGTCGAGAAAGTAAAAAAATGGCAAACTTACCATAAGGAACGTTCAGGCGGAGTAAAAATGTTACTATCGTACCGTGACGGGGGAGATTTTATCATCATCCGTCAGGAGTTGCGTGACGGGAAAACCCTGCACCATCGATTGAAAGGATTGTCAAGAAGGATTTATCTCGCCTGTGGGGAAAAAATAAATTTGGTCAAATTAACTCAGCTGTTTCCAACAATATCGCGAGTACAGATAGAAAAATTTCTCGATGATCTCGTTACAAAAAAACTTGTTTACCGAGAAGCTGACAATTTTCTCTCTCTGGCTATTCGAGATAGAAGTTAATGTCAGAACCTTCTTAAAAGACTAACTTCACTTGGCTGATATTTTTTTGGAATAAACATGCCATAAAATGAAGTAATCCTGCATAGCTGATTTGATTTTTTTACGGGGTGTACAAATGCACATACATGGTGGAAATATTATATCTGTGGCAGCATCGCTCGGTTGTAACGTAGGCGATCTCATCGACATGAGTGGCAATCTCACTCCGCTTGAAATGGTCCCCGGACTTCGTGAAGTAATTTGTAAAAAGCTTGATGAAATTTCTTATCTCCCGGAAACGGGGAGTGAAACATTACGTCGAATTTTTGCCCGTAAGTTCGGATTAAACGAGAATGAAGTACTGGTCGGGAATGGGACAACGGAGTTTATTTTTGCATTGCCGTATTCCTTTACAGGACGGCATGCAATTATCATTAATCCTACCTATTCTGATTATCGACTGGCTTGCCAGTGGGCTCATGTGGATGCAGAAGATTTTATGCTCCAACTGGAACAGGATTTCCGGCTGGATCTTGACAGACTTGCCACAAGACTCCATGGCGGGGAGTTGGTATTTATTTGTAATCCCAATAATCCCACTGGCGCCTTGACTCCCACAGGAGAACTGCATAAATGGATTTCTCACCATCGAGATACTTTTTTCCTGGTTGATGAGTCCTATCTCCCTTTCACAAGGGAAAAATCGCTGTTACATTATAATTTACCACCAAATCTTTTTGTCCTCTTCTCCTCTTCTAAAATTTATGGTATTCCGGGACTCCGACTGGGGTTTCTCGTGTCAAAAGCTGATAATCTCAAGGCTCTGAACTTGCGGCGTAAACCCTGGGGAGTTAACCGGATCGCGCAGATAGCCGGAGAATATTTGTTTGAACACGCTGATCCCTATGTTGAAAAAGTCCAAAATTTTATACAAGTGGAACGTTCCCGCTTTATCAAGTCATTAAAAAACATCCGATCAATTCGGGTAGTTCCTGGAGAGGCGAATTTTGTCCTCTGTCAACTCCTTGGCCAATTGCTTGCACCTGAGTTGCAGACAAAAATGCTTGAAAAACATATTATGATCCGTAACTGCGAGACATTTACAGGACTTGATGATCATTATTTCCGAGTGTCTCTGAAAGGAAAAGAGGCAAATGACTTTTGTATCAAGATGTTACAGGACATAATAGTTTAGATAATGAGGAGTGACCGATGCGAATAGCGATAATCTCTGATACTCATGATCAGATAGCCAATCTCAGAGCTGCAGTAACATATTGTAATGCTTTTAATGTCCAGTTGTTAATTCATTGTGGGGATCTGATTTCACCTTTTATGCTTGATGAACTTGCATCTTTTGCCGGAGCTGTTCATCTTATTTACGGAAATAATGTTGGTGATCAACATCTTATTTCTCAGGCATGTGGTCTCAGATATCCGTCAATTACACATCATGGTGTACTTGGTGCAGTTGAAGCTGGTGGAATTAAAATTGCCTTTCACCATTATCCTCAAATCGCCCGAAGTATCGCCGCCCAGGGTATCTTTGATGTTGTTTGTTGTGGCCATAATCATCGCTACAATGTTGAATGCGTCGGGAATACATTACTTATCAACCCGGGGGAAATGCTTGGAAAAGACGGTCAACCAAGTTTTGCCATTTTAGACACACTTTCCCGGGATGTGGAAAAAGTAGAGACAGGCGAAAAAATGAATTTAGCGTAAACTTTTTTT
>QKJV01000025.1 GCA_003249165.1 Desulfobulbaceae bacterium
CGCCCCACAGTCCCTATTGATGTTCTTCCCGTCCGGCTCAACCGCAATTTTCGTCACCCGAGCACCAAGTTCTTCGAAAACATGGGGGGCAACACCATATGTCGCCCCATTTGCACAATCGAGAACGATATGAAAACCATCGAGAGTGTAGTTGCGTGGAAAGGTATTCTTCAGAAAAACGATGTAGCGCCCCCTCGCGTCTTCGATGCGAGCCGCCTTCCCGACTTCATCGGCGACTGGTCGCAGAGCCGCCATTTTCTGGGAAAAGATAAGGTCTTCGATATCAGCCTCTTTTTCATCGGGCAGTTTATATCCGTCACCTGAGAAAATTTTGATGCCGTTATCCTGGAAGGGATTATGGGAAGCGGAAATGACCACTCCCGCGTCAGCCCGCATACTTGTTGTGATAAAGGCTATGCCGGGTGTTGGCAGTGGTCCGCAAAGCAGAACATCAACACCCATGGAACATATGCCGGCTGCCAGGGCGTTTTCAAGCATGTAACAGGAGAGCCGGGTGTCCTTGCCAATAACGATGCGATGTCCATGCCGTTGGTCTTTCACCTGGAAGGCGATACCGCGGCCGATCTGCATGGCAATTTCCGTAGTCATTGGATAGATGTTGGCGACACCGCGCACACCGTCGGTTCCGAAAAGTCTTCTCATCTACTACCTCGATATTACTTGTTGGTCGGTTTGTTAATTGTTGGAAAAGGCGGAGGGGAAAATCAGCTTATTTGCCGGTATCCTTTTCTTCCGGCTGGATATCAGCGATGATCATTTCTGGCTTAATTTCCAATATTTCGATGTTCTGATCAGGGATTATTTCAACAGTCAGTTTATGTGGCCCTGTGGAAAGTTCCGCAGCCATTACCCGAGCCCGGAAGAGAGAACGCAAATCCTTGGTTTTTTTCAAAGTGCTAAAGGGAATGCGAGCAACAACCGTTACATCGTCCGGTTTAAGCGTGTATATTTTTTTGCCGCTCATCTGGAGTTTAACAGGTATATTGGTGATCGTTTTTTCTTGGGTTTTTTCCCGAATGACGATATTTGCCGTAACGATCGGTTCCCCTACCAGATCTTTTATCGTTGGCGTCAGTTTGAGAGCCACCGGCTGTGTAGTCGTCGTTTCGAGGCGTGACAGATCTATTGCTGCCGTTGTAATGGTTTGCACATGCCCAACCGATGCCTCAGGACCTGTAACTGGAATTGAATCAGGGTCAAGGGAAATCGAAACAAGCTCGAAGCCTTCCGGCAGAGAACCGGTCGTCACATACTGGATGGGAATATTTTTTTTGACCAGTTTGTCGAGCTGCAGGATGATGTCCGTCGGTTTGACGCGCAAAAGTCGGACACCGCGTGGCAGTGTGATTGAGTCGATGGTATTTTGGAAGACCTTTGTGCCGGGCTCTGCCCTGGACAGGTCTATCGGTCTGGAGATACGTTGCGTGGAAAGATTGCGAATTAACCCACGGGGGCCGTTTACGGTCAGTTCAAGCTCATTTTTAAACTGGTTGGAAATGGTCAGGTCAGAAGGAAGGTTGACGATCTCCACTGGGATATTGAAAATTTTGTCGACTTTATCCTCGCCCACCACGAAATACCAGAGAAAGAAGGCGAAAAAGAAGGAAATGACCTTGAGAACCCAATTTTTAGGCCAAGGCCTATTGCGCCATGAGTTTATTTTCGTGCTTATTTTCGTTGCAGCCAGTTTTTCCATTTGTGTGTATCAAATTCTTTTGGAGTGAGAATTGCCTCAAGGCGATTGCGTAAGGAAGGCACATCTAATCCGCTGGTTATTCCTCCATGCAGAACAAGAGAGATCTGCCGGGTTTCCTCCGAGACGACAACAACTACGGCATCCGTTTCTTCCGATATGCCGATAGCCGCTCTGTGGCGCGTTCCTAGTCTCTTACTGATAAAGGGATTTTTCGTCAGAGGGAGGACGGAGCGTGCCGTAAGGATCCGGTCCTTATGGATAATGACCCCGCCATCATGCAGAGGAGAGCTGGTATGAAAAAGGCTGACGAGAAGCTCCATGCTGAGTTTTGCGTCTATTAAATGGGAGGATTCAATATAATCCTTAAGACCTGTTTCCCTTTCTATGACCATAAGTGCACCGATTTTTCGGTCGGAAAGAAATTTAGCAGCATAGACTATCTCGTCGATTGCCTCAACGGTTTCGTCTGCACTTTTTGCAAAAGGAGTTTGGCCGACCTGCGTGAGGGCTCTGCGGATGTCACCTTGAAAAACAATGATTATGACTAGAAAAATCGAACTCAGGAAGGTGCCAAGCAGCCAGTACAGGGTCATAAATTCGAGTTCTCTGGCGCCGAAATAAACGACAATCAGGATACCAATGCCGATCAGCATCTGTGCCGCCCGAGTTCCCTTGATAATCAGCATTATCCGGTAAATAATGTAGGAAACGATCAGGATGTCGACGACATCCTGCCAGCGTATGCCTTTGAGAACTTCAAGCATGAAATTTAAGATTACTCCTGCAAAAAAGGTCGGATCGATTGAAATGAATTAAAAAATGCCCTGAAGGCCAATTGCTTCATCAAGTTTTAAAGGAAAAAATAATAACAAAGTGCGACAGTATCACATTGCGCGCATACGGAACAGCTGCCGGGAACGATTACGACGCGGTCCTGGTGAAAATTTAAATTTTAAAGATAACCTGAAACTGCTTGAGATTTATAATTTATCCTTACTGAATATATATGATTATGGCTGATTATGCGAGCAGCGAGTGGTTAATCCGGGAATTTTTTTTGAAAAAGTGAAAGAGATTGTTGTTGCTTGACAGAACCCTGAAAGTAAATTATATAACGCTTTTTTTAATGTAAAATTGTTTTGTTCAGGAACTGATGTCATAAAGGGGCCAGGATAAGTGTATTATCTGCGGGCGCTACAGTAACAAGAGGAGAATTATTTTGGCTAACCATAAATCTGCTTTAAAAAGAAATCGGCAAAGTCTTGTCAGCAGGGCTCGCAACAGGGCAAACCGTAGCAAAGTGAAAACCGTTATCAAGGCGGTGGATGCAGCAATTGAACAACAGTCAATCGAACAGGCTCAGACTGCTTTGAAAGCAGCAATTCCTGTTATACAGAGTGCTGCTTCAAAAGGAACTTTGCATGCCCGGACTGCATCCAGAAAAGTTTCTCGACTCACCAAGCGGGTAAACAGCTTTATCGCCGGCACGGCATCCGCTGCATAGGAGTAGATCGGTGCCCCTCTGCCGTTCCGGGGTTGTGA
>QKJV01000342.1 GCA_003249165.1 Desulfobulbaceae bacterium
CCGACCAGTAGCCCTTGTCATCTCGGATTGCCTTGCAGTTCGCACAGATCGGAATAAAACCTCGTAGGGTTTTGATCTCGGCCAGAGCTTCCTGCAGTTCTTTGATAAGGGCCTCTCTTTCCTGTGCCGATGTATCGACAAGGTGATGGAGAGCCTGCAGATTTTGTATGGTCTTGGAATCTGGAGCCGATACGCCATCATCAAGCATGGCGGGGGCTGGTTGCAGCTCTTCGGAGAGCCCGACCACGGTCATGGTTTGGCTGAGAAAGAGATTGAGGCTTTTGCCACTGAAATATTCACCATAACTGAAAAAACCAGAACTCGGCGCCAGCCTCGCAAGCGGGGTTAGTTCCATGTTGGTGTCTTCTCCCAATATCCATTTTCTCGAAAGACAGGAGTAGATAAAGATGGCCTGCGGTTGTCTAGCCGCGAAGGCCTGGTACATGTCATGTGCCGATTTTGCCACCAGCCCTGAATGGCAAAAGGCGAACTGGACCTTCTCTCCAGTATGGAAGGGAGCCATGAATTCCAAAGAACCGTCTTCAAGCACGTGGTTGGCATGCCGGGCGATAAGGACATCACCGCGCTTTACCACCAAGGGAAATTCAGCAGCCGAATACGGTAATCGATCGCCTATAGTCTTGCCAAGGTAATGTTCGTAAACATCTTTGGCAGGATGATTATCAATGGTGTGCACGCAGGTACCTTCCGCCCCAGTGACTGTCATCTCTTTTCCCAGCGGAATCCAGCTCAAATTATAATAGGTCTGAACCTGCAGTTCATCGCTATTCAGCGCTGCAGCTGCTGCGCCGGTGCTGGTGATACCGACCTCCGTGAATACGAAGGTTTCAAACACTTTAGCATTGTCTCCTGCCTGGCCACCGCAAATGGTCACAGTCGGGCACCTGTCATAAAAAGCAGTAAGCAGCGGTTCACCGTTGACCGCCCCTTTATCCTTGATACCGCAACCAAAGAGCAAAACGACCTTCGTTTTCCGGTCGACGATTGCTGTGCTCAGGTCGCAGCCAGCTTGGTAGAGATCATCGTATTGATCAACGATGGCCGTTTGGAGTCTGGTGTTGGTGAACTGGCTGAACGTAATTATTATCGACGAATCCTGAGAGTGACCATCGATGATTTCTCCCGCCGTTGTGGTGCCGAGGATATGAGCCTGTGGAAAGATATTGCGGATTTCATCCCGTAATGTGGTGACGTAATTTCTTTCCGGAATACCGCAGAAAACCTGGATTAGCAGGTTTTCTGGGTTACCTGGTATCAGCCGTGTTTTTGCATCCAGTAGATCCTGGCGATTGTGGTAATCGATATTGAAGTTTTGCATGCGGGGCTTGGCCGGTGAGAGGTAAATGAAGCCAAATAATAAATCGCTAATTAGCCTGCATTAATTTCCATCCTTGTATAACTGCGAGCAACCTAACCTCTTTACCTCTCAAATGAAATATATTCAACCAAGAGATTGTTGAGTGAGCGTTTCAACAAAAAAAGAAGTGGTCCGGCTTTCTGAACAATCTTGGGCCCAGATTAAGCTGTACATTATCATTGCCAAGCTCAACATATTGTTTCCCGTCAACTTAACTTTTTCCCTTGAGGGAGAAACGACCCTTTTCAATCGAAGTGATCTGAAATGGAGCAACTGCCAATGTAGATTAACCCCAAAGTTCTCACAAGTGCACTAGAACTCCAATCTGTGGTGACGACTGATTAAATTCGGCTCTCTCCACTTGCTTTTTTCATTTCTGGGCAGAAACAATCAAGCACGCATTAAAAACGGTTCATCCGGCCAACGAGTACCTGGCAAGTTGAAATGAGTTGAAAATAGACATGACATGAAGCAGGTTGTTTGGCGTCCAAACCAACAACACTCTCCGAAGAGGAAATCATGTCATGTCTACATCGTTACTGTACCATGCCTTTAATATAAAAGGCGTAGAATATCGTGCCACCAGGTACGTCGGCAATCGCATTATCTTTCGAGCCGAAATGAACAACTCCATGAAAGAGTGCCCTTTGTGTGAAAAGTCGCATGTGATTTTCAAGGGGCAGAGAAGTCGATTGCTGCATCTTCCCCCTGTAGGGCGTAAACGCTGTTTACTTGAACTTGTTCTGCACCGACTTTACTGCAAGAGTTGTGGACACCTCTTCTGGCCCAACCTGCAGTTTATGACCGGAAAGAAACGATACACCCGGGCTTTTGCCTTGACCGTTCTGGATCTACTCCGCTTTTCTACGATCCGAGCGGTTGCAGATTACCTCGGAGTCGGTTGGGACCTGGTTAAACAGATCCACAAAGAAAAACTTGCCGCAATGTATCGGCATCAGAACTTCAAGGATCTTGTTTATCTCGGCATTGATGAGTTCAGTATTCGAAAAGGTCATTCGTATATGACGATTTTTGTGAATTTGCAGACAGGGCGAATCATTCACGCTGTAGAAGGCCGCTCCGTCGAGGCCGTATCGCCTTTTCTTAACAAGCTCAGAAAGCGGGCAACGAATCTCAAGGCTGTGGCCGTTGATATGAGTCACAGCTATGTGAAAGCTATCACAGAGAATCTTGGTCATGTTGACATTGTTTTCGACCGCTACCATATCTCTGCATTAATGAATCGTGGCATTGATGAGCTTCGAAAAGAAATTCAAGCCAAGCTCGACAAAAACGACCAGCAATATTTCAAAGGAGCCAGGTTTCTCTTTCTCAAAAATTATTCAAATCTGCCGGACCAAAGTAAGAAAAAACTCCAAAGCCTGCTCGATGCAAACCAGCCCCTCTTCTTTATGTATAATATGAAAGAGTTACTGGGATACTTTTGGATGTTCTCTTCTCCGGCACTAGCCAAGGAGTTTTTGTATTCCTGGTGTTTCGATGCTTTGTGCTCGGGAATCATGCCTTTTATCCGCGTTGCGATGACGTTGAATAAGCATAAAGACAATATTCTTAACTACTTCAAACATCGGATTACCAATGCGGTAGTCGAAGGAACCAACAATAAAATCAAAACGCTCAAGCGCCAGGTTTATGGGTTCAGGGATATGGAATATTTCAAGCTACGATTATATCATCTTCATAGGTCCAGGTACTCGTTTGCCGGATGAACCAGAGAATTCAAGTTTTGCAGAGGGTTGATTTTCCTTTTATGAGTTTACCTCTAGCTATCGCTCCTGTTCTTGTCCAGGACACTTCGAACTGTGTGGGCAAGTGTACTCATGGTGATTGGTTTCATCAGCACGGCATCGACGTCA
>QKJV01000096.1 GCA_003249165.1 Desulfobulbaceae bacterium
CCTCAAAAAAGAGTGGCTTGATAAAAGTGACTTCGCTACCGAATTTACTGTCGCTGTAACGGCAGTAACGCTGGCTCTCCTGAAGAAAACCACAGGGACGGTGCCGGACCATCTCATGAGTTACGGCACGATTGACAATAAAACGGACGGCTATATACCGATGCTTTGCCAGCAAATCGGAGGGTAATGCGTCAACCTCGGTAAGTGGCAATTTTTCCACCAGCACCCCTTCCTGAGGAAGTAATCCTCTTTTCGGCAGGATATCTTCGAAAAAAAGAGGATGCCGTACCGCCAGATAGTGGATAATTCCCTTGACAATCTTCAGATTACCATGTCCCTGGAATAATTCGCGAAAAGCACGTACGGAACCGCTGATCAGCAGACTCTTTTTTTCCAGGCGATCGATTTGTAGGTATTTGGGCAGTACGGAAAAAAGCTGGGCAATATGTGTCTCGCGATCCACATCAACTCGGATCGTCAGAACGGCCATTTCCGCCACGGAGTTATGTCCATGCAGCAATATTCTCCGGATAAACGGAACGGCTGAATCAGGGGTGATTTTATCTTCACTCTTGTAACAGAGACGTCCGCAAATCTCAATGCGCACGGCAAGATTCTGTTGATCCAGGTCTGTCAGGATTTTATAGGAAGGCGGGATAACTTTCATGGTTCTGCCGAGTCGTTATAAATACCGTTTCAGATTTCTCCTTTCATCCGTTCTTTCAGCGATTTTGCCAGAATGGGGACATCTCACGTAAATTGGCGATGATACCCGGCATCTTCTCCAGGACAAAATCAACTTCTGCTTCGGTGTTGTAAACACTTAAACTATAGCGGATAGAGCCATGAGCCGCAGTAAATGGTACTCCCATGGCCCGCAGAACATGGGATGGTTCAAGTGAACCGGAGGTACAGGCAGAACCCGATGAAGCGCAGATGCCGAACCTGTTCATATGCAACAGAATGGCCTCACCCTCAACATACTCGAAGCTGATATTTGCGGTGTTGGGCAGACGCTGGGTTTTATGCCCGTTTAGAAGTGAATTCGGGATACCTGTCAGCAACCCTTTTTCCAGTTTGTCACGCAGGGCTCTTACAACAGTATTCTCAGTGGTTATGTGACCGGCAGCAAGTTCGCAGGCCTTACCAAGACCGATAATAGATGCAACGTTTTCCGTCCCTCCCCGGCGACCCTTTTCCTGATGGCCACCGATGAGAAAGGGCACGAAAGGCGTGCGTTTTCTGACATATAGTACTCCTATTCCCTTTGGCGCATGCAGTTTATGGCCGGAAAGAGAGAGAAAATCGACCGGGACATCCGCCATGTCAATGGCAATTTTGCCCACCGCCTGCACGGCATCGGTATGGAAAAGCACCCCTCTGTTTTTCGCGATCCTTGCCATTTCGGCAATCGGAAAGACAACACCTGTTTCATTATTGGCCCACATGACGCTGACGATGGCGGTTTCATCGTCCAGACTGTCCTCAAATCGCTGGAGATCAATAGTGCCGTCACTTTCCACGGGCAACTCAGTAAGTCGGTGCTTATGACCGGTCAATGAATCAAGGCTGCGGCACAGGTTTTTCACTGCCGGATGCTCAACCCTGGTCGTTACGATATGCCGCTTGTCCGGCTGGGCCTGCAGGGCTGAGAGAATGGCGGTCGAATCGCTTTCTGTTCCGCAACTGGTAAAAATGATCTCTTCGGGTTTAGCGTTAATCAGGGCAGCTACCTGCTCGCGTGCTGTACGCACCGCCTTGCCCACCTGGCCGCCAAAACTGTGCATACTTGAGGGATTGCCGTACAGTTCGGAGAAATAAGGCAGCATGGTCTCGAGGACCTCGGGAGCAACCTTGGTGGTTGCATTGTTGTCCATATAAATAACACTGTCAACGCCGCTCATGATTTGTACTCCTCGACTATCAGGGTATCAAGGACCTGCTCCCTGAGTTTTTTCTCGACATACTCCTTCAAGGTTGTCTGAGACTTTGTGCAACTGGCACAGGATCCCCGCAGAGAAACCATGACATAATCACCATCAACATCGACGAGCTCAACATCACCACCGTCTTTCTTCAAGGTTGGCCGGATCTCTCTTTCGATAACATCCTCGATCATCTTGATCTTCTGAATGGTTGTCATCCGCTTCGGCCCACTCATCGGGATTACTTTTGGTTTACCCGTCTTTCTGACTTCATTGATGATTTCCTGGATACGCTCCTCGCATTTCCCGCAACCGCCCCCGGCTTTGGTGAAGTTAGTGACCTCCTCCACCGTGCGCAGGTTACTTTCTTCGATGGCCCGTTTGATTTCCAAATCCGTCACACCGAAACATTCACAGACGATCTCACCTTCGGCCATCGGCAGGGCAACGCCACGATAATTGGCAATCGCCGCCTCCAGCGCCTCACGTCCCATAACGGAGCAATGCATTTTCTCCTTGGGCAGACTGCCGAGATAGTCGGCAATATCTTCGTTGGTTATTTTTGAGGCTTCTTCAAGGGTAAGGCCTTTGATCATCTCGGTCAGTGCAGACGAGGATGCGATGGCGCTGGCACAGCCAAATGTTTTAAACTTCGCATCGGCTATTTTCTCTTTAGCCTCGTCAAGCTTGAATGTTAGTTTCAATGCATCCCCACAGGCCAAAGAACCAACTTCTCCGACACCGTCCGGATTTTCTATTTCTCCTACATTTCTCGGATTCAAGAAATGTTCCTGAACTTTATCCGAATATTCCCACATAATTCAAAATTCCTTTAAGAAAGTAACAATATATATTTCATTCACATACACCGCTGTGCATGAAAAAAACTTCGTGACCGAAGATTAACAATAGTGATTTGCCCGCCAAAAAGCAACAAATATATGGCTGGAACGTCTACCACTTCCCATGGAAAAAACGATAAATCGCTTCGGCAAGTTCCGGGCCGATTCCATCAGCAGCGGCAAGTTCAGCTAGTGATGCTTCTTTGAGTCTTGCCAGACTGCCGAATACTTGCAGTAATTTCCTTTTTCTGGCCGGGCCGATCCCGGCAATCCTGTCTATTTCCGAGGAAAATGCCGACGTTTGCCGCAATTTCCTATGAAAGGTAATGCCATAACGGTGCGACTCATCTCTGATCCGCATCAAAAAAAGCAGGACAGGGGAATGACCGGCCAGCAGAATCGGATTCTTCCGTCCAGGCCGGAAAAGTTTTTCCCCCTCATCCTTTCTTTCTTTGGCTATCCCAACCAGTTCTATCCTGT
>QKJV01000475.1 GCA_003249165.1 Desulfobulbaceae bacterium
ACCATACCCTGCAGGAAAATATCTCGATGCCTGTGCGGGAGTTGGTGGAAAAACCCTCCATCTGGCGCAACTGATACCGGAGGGAAGTCAGATTATCGCCCTTGAACCTCACCCGGGCCGCTTCAAGCTCCTTAGGGAAAATATACAGCGAATGGGTTTTGAAGATAATATTGCCAGCCATCAGAGCAGCCTCGAGGCATTTCAGGCAAAAACAACCGATTTATTTCAGGCTATTCTTGTTGACGCTCCCTGCTCGGGACTTGGAGTTATCCGGCGTCACCCGGATATTCGCTGGAATCGACAACCTGAAGATCTCATTCATTATCAAACGGAACAACTCCGACTGCTTAAACTTACAGCTGACCTGCTCGCATCGGAAGGGATCCTGGTCTATGCGACCTGCAGCATAGAACCGGAAGAGAATGAAGAAGTGGTAAAATTATTACTAGATGGTAGGCCGGATTTACAAATATGCGCCCCATCGGATATTTTATTAACTACAAAAAAGTACATTAATGAAAAAAATGAACTCAGGATGCTGCCAAATGGCAATCATGATGGTTTTTTCGCTGTCGCATTAAAAAAATTCAACTAAAAAAGTGGGACGGAAAAATTTTTTCGATTGTTTCAGCCCCAGATAATCAAACGGGTTGTTGAGAATAACTTTTGTAACTAGCTAAAAATATTGCAAATCATCCTTAACAACCCGACTAACCCTCATATCAAACAATATCACATGGGTGAACGGATATCAAAACTCGGCCTCTTGGCCATTCTGCCTATCTCTTCCTTCAGATTAACCAGGTCAGGATTTTCAATGCTCTGTTTAATCAGACTTCCAAACAGTTCTTGCTGCTCTATTGTCACATATTCATTGGCGCCTTTTCCTTCAGGTTGTATGTGAGCCGCCCAAGGAACAAAATAATTTGTCGCAGGGAAATCTACGTGCTCGGAAATATCGATATTCAGGCCTGCAATAAAGAGGAAATTCCTTCCTCTGTACTCGGTTCCTCTTCGAATTGATTCAACCGCTCTGTCAAATTCAAGCTGGGTATTAATCTGGGCAGCGAGCAGTGATGGAAACCTGGCTGTAACGATGTTTGGCATAAACTCGATCAGGCTTCGTTCCAGAGCAACAGTATTATCTGTTTCTTGGAAATCAGACCGGAAGAAGAAAAGATCTGCGGAAAGATTGGCACCAATCGGTTCTGCCACGTTTTTCCATTGATATCCTGCCGACTCAAGACGCTGCTGAAATGCACTTGACACTTCATAAACATGAGAGGAACTAGTTGCTGACAATGCACGGATTACCCCTCCTTCATTTACTTTGGCAATATGCTGTAAACGCAGGACTAGCTCATCCTTGACTGGTTGGCACGTGAAATCTATAAAACTGTTTTTTACGATAATGAGATGACGGCCCTGCTCATCCTGCTGCAGAAAAATTCGACCTCTGGCAAACTGATATTTTTCCACATATGGAGAAATAACATGGGTAATTTTACCGCATGAGGCACCAGCTGCCTTTCCTATGAGCTGGGGGCGGGTATATTTTCCATAAATTCCGGTATCTGGATCATAGCCAACATGACTAGCCTGGACGATGACTAAATCTTCACCATGATGCGAATGCGGGCCATGTCGGTCAACAGCCATAACAGCGCCAACACTTCCATGATCAAAGGGAAACGCCCCAAAATGCTTTGTTAACAAAAGAATCGGCAGACCTTGATTTTCATCGGAACAAAAAGCCCTGGACGGCATAATCAACCCTTTTCTGAATCCAAGTTCTTTACAAAAATTATAAAGCCTTGGAACAAACTCCGGATAGGGCATTGCTAGCCCATCTACCTTGAATGGCGCCAACTTTCTTGTAATACTGTACTCGCGGTATTGCTTGAACATAAGTCGAATCCCCCTTACCTGTCACAAGTTTTTTGGTTGGTCAGTTGAACAGATCTCTCGATTATTTTTTTGGGTAAAATCGCTCAACAGATAGATTGAAAATTTACTCAGGTCAAGAGTAAAATAGATTTTTCATTATCATAACTAGAACAACGCGTTAAAATATCTCTGCCTTATCTAATAATGACTATAAAAAACCAAAATAAAATGATCCAAAATTTCCGAAGTTTAAAATCTGGAAAATTGTGCGCTTTTTTTTAAGCTAGATTTGAATGATCCTCCCAGATTGATAAAATTGTTGGCCTTAACCGAAAACTATCTGCCGCTATCCCTATGAGATTCGGGACCTCATTGCCGAATTTTTTTCTGAATTGAAGTTGATGAAATCTTCTTGGTCACTCTCAGAATTAAGGATAAGAGAGGACCTAACTTCACATATTGAACTCATATGATTATTTTTATTTTCACCGCGACTCATTAGTAATAAACGTAAAAGGCAATTTGCAAAAGTTAATATAATTATTTCTGATTTATCAACAAAAATGGAACCCGACAAAATTCGCATCCGCGGTGCAAGGATGCACAATTTGAAAAATATTGATGTTGATCTCCCCCGTAACCGACTCATTGTCTTTACCGGCCTGAGTGGTTCAGGAAAATCAAGTCTAGCTTTTGACACCCTTTATGCCGAAGGGCAAAGGCGTTATGTGGAATCGCTTTCAACATATGCCCGCCAATTCCTCGGGCAGATGGATAAGCCAGATGTCGACTCTCTAGAAGGTCTTTCCCCTGCTGTTTCTATTGAACAAAGAACGACCAGTCGAAATCCCCGTTCCACCGTAGGAACGATTACAGAAATTTACGATTACCTGAGATTGCTTTTTGCCAGAGTCGGGCATCAGCATTGTCCGGACTGTGGCCGTGAAATACGCCCCCAATCGATTGAAAATATGCTTGAAACCCTACTGGCAATGCCTGAAGGAACCAAATGTATTCTTCTTTCCCCACTTGTTGACGCGAGAAAAGGTGAGCACGCCGAAACACTTAACAAACTCCGCAGGGAAGGATTTGTACGGGTACGGATTGACGGCGAATTTCGAAACCTAGATGAAAAAATTGAACTGGTTAAAACCAAAAAACATACTATTGAAGCAGTCGTTGACCGTGTGGTCATTAAAACATCAGCAAGACAACGCCTTTCTCAATCAATTACCACCGCGGTACAACTCAGCCAGGGATTTCTTCTTGTCTCTTTCCCCGATACAAATGAAGAAAAACTGTTTAGTGAAAGAGCGGCTTGTGTACAGTGTGGGACAAGTCTGCTCGATCTGAGTCC
>QKJV01000162.1 GCA_003249165.1 Desulfobulbaceae bacterium
ATGTGTTTTTTGAGGCGGTTGAGAAAAACTGAGGCTATCAGGGGCCTTTCCTGAGGCAAAGCCGTCTCCTTTTCAACGATAGAGGCCAGAATAACCATTTCATGAAGTGTTTTGATCGGTGATGAAGCAGAGGGAAAAAGTTTTTCCTGCTTGGATATTTCCGCTACGATATCATGGAAACGACCGACCATCATGGAAATGATTTCAGTAAGCTTTTGGCCTCTGGTGATAAAATAAGTGTCAGGGAAGAGATATCCTTCAAGTGAAGTGACATCAAGCCCTACAGACTTGATATATTGTGGATTATTTGCCTGATTGAGGAAGTCGTCATTTTTATAACCGAAAGAATTTTCCAGCAGACTGGCTATTTGGGTGAGATTGTATCCTTCCGGAATCGTTAATGGACGATAATAAAATTCGCCTTTGGCAATTTTTTCAATAATCGCGCGGTTGTTTAAACCCGGGGGAAAATTGTATTCTCCGGCCTGCAGTCTGCCGATAATGCCCATCCTGCGCGCCAGCAGTCGAAAGCGGATATCATCGTCAATGACGTTATTGTCGATTAATATTTTTTTAATTGCTGAAAATCCGCTTTCCGGTGGTATGTAAACGATTATAGCTTCGCTGCGTGCTGTCCGAGGAATTGATGAGGCATATGAGGACACCCATAGTCGGTAGGATGTAAAAATGGCAAGGAGAATAAAAACTGCCGGAAACAGCAGTTTTCGGCCATGCAGAAAGCCTCGCAGCCATGCACCAGACTCGGTGACAGCCCTGAGGGGTTGCCTGCCACTGTCAGCTTCTTTCTCCTCACTCATAGTTCAATAAGGGGATAGGTGTTAGAAAATTTTGTTCAGCAACTGATCGACATTTTTTACCGGGACAAAATTAATTTGGTCGCGTAAATCTTTCGGAATTTCAATAAGATCTGTTTTGTTTTGCTCTGGAATAATGACGGTGTGAATTTTTGCCCGCAAAGCTGCCAGAGCCTTTTCTTTCAACCCGCCGATAGGGAGAACACGACCTCGCAGAGTGATTTCTCCGGTCATGGCAACATCCTGACGTACCCTTTTTCCTGATAGAGCGGAATAAAGGGCCGCAACGATCGTGACCCCGGCAGAAGGTCCATCTTTTGGAATTGCCCCTGCAGGAACATGGACATGGACATCAATTCCATCAAAATAGTTCTCATCCTTGCCGAGTTTTTCCAGTCTGGAGCGGCAGACGGTCATGGCCGCCTGGGCCGACTCTTTCATAACATCACCCAGTTGACCGGTTAGAGTCAGACCTCCCTTACCCTTCAGCAGAGAAACCTCGACATACAGAATTTCTCCCCCTACTTCAGTCCAGGCAAGACCTGTTGCCAATCCTGGCTGATCAATTACGTCAATTTCAGCTTCCGGTTGAAATTTGGGCGGCCCAAGGTATTTTGTCAAAGTCCGTGAATTGATGACATAGGGACCTTTTCCCCCTTCAGCCACCTTTCTGGCAACCTTGCGACAGATCTTACCGATTTCCCGTTCAAGGTTTCGTAAGCCTGCTTCTTTTGTATAATTAGTTATGATCAGGTTGATGGTCTCCTCGTCCATATTGAAATGCTTTTCATTGATACCGTTTTGTTTCAATTGCCGTGGGACAAGATATCGTTTTGCGATGACGAGTTTTTCCTCCTGGGTGTAACCGGAAAGACGGATGACCTCCATGCGGTCAAGTAGTGGACTTGGGATAGTGTCCGACATATTCGCCGTGGTAATAAACATAACCTTGGAGAGATCAAAAGGTTGATTGAGATAATGATCGGAAAATTCAAAATTCTGTTCCGGATCGAGAACCTCAAGCAGAGCGGAGGATGGATCGCCACGATAATCGGATCCGACCTTGTCAATCTCGTCCATCATGAAAACCGGATTATTTGAGCCGACGATTTTCAGACCTTGGATTATTCGGCCTGGCATTGCACCTATGTAAGTACGGCGATGTCCGCGAATTTCAGCTTCGTCCCGCATGCCTCCGAGCGAAAGACGGTAGAATTTTCTACCCATTGCCCGTGCTATTGATTTCCCGAGAGAGGTTTTCCCCACACCTGGCGGGCCGACAAAGCAGAGTATAGGGCCTTTTGTGGAACGATTGAGTTTCCGGACAGCAAGATACTCAAGGATGCGTTCTTTGATTTTTTCCAGGCCATGATGGTCTTCGTCAAGGACTTGACGGGCAACCTGAAGGTCGAGAATATCTTTGGTGCTTTTTCGCCATGGGACATCGAGCATCCAGTCAAGATAGGTGCGGACGATTGTTGCCTCAGATGCGTCTGGGTGCATCATCTCCAGTCGTTTGAGCTGTTTCAGACTTTCCTTTTTTACGCCGGAGGGCATTCTGGCTTTTTCTATCTTAGCGCGCAGTTCCTCGATTTCTTCGGATTTATCATCTATGTCTCCCAGTTCCTTTTTTAAAGCCTGAAGTTGCTCACGCAGAAAATATTCCCGCTGTGTTTTGCCCATTTCCTCCTTTGCTTCTGACTGGATTTTGGCCTGCATGGTCGAGACTTCCAATTCTTTATTGAGGGACTCTGCCACTTTTTTCAAACGCTCAACAGGATCAATTGTTTCTAAAACCTTCTGTGATTCAGCTGTTTTCAACCGAAGGTTTGAAACGACCAGGTCGGCCAGTCTGCCGGGTTCTTCTATCTCGTTGAGAATAAGCATCAACTCTGATGAGACAACACCTTTGAGTGACAGGATTTTTTCGGTCTGCTCCCGCACGGTACGCATCAAAGCTTCCGTTTCAACGGAAATTTCACTGGCTTTTCCTTCGGATAACAGTTCGATTTTGGCTGTAAAATAGGGTGTTTCCTGGACAATTTTTTTTACCTGGGCCTTATGCAAAGCCTGGACAAGCACTTTCAACCTGCCGTCAGGCAGTTTTAAGGTACGCATGATCATGCAGACCATTCCTACTTTATAAATGTCGTCCTGGCCTGGTTCGTCAACACTGGAGTCTTTCTGGGTAACCAGCAACAATAACTTGTCCCCCGAGAGAGACTCCTGAATAGCATTGACGGATGCTGTTCTCCCGACAAAAAGCGGAATAATCATATAGTTGAATATAACAACATCCCGCACCGCCATCATCGGCAGTACTTCCGGGATTTCCGTCTCTTCAATTTCCGTCATTTCATCTTTTTCATGATAGATCGGATCATCATTCTGCACAGGATACCTCCATTAACAATATAAAAAGATGGCC
>QKJV01000097.1 GCA_003249165.1 Desulfobulbaceae bacterium
GCGCACTGAATTGGGGTTGTTTTCCGATGGGACCTTGTCTGCTATTGGTTGTCTGTCAGCGGGTGCAGGGGGATGTCAACCGGTTCATTGTTCAATATTTTTCTGACCAGGGTGATAACCAGGTCGGCTATCCGAGCGATGGTTTCTTCGGGCAGTCCGTTTTTAGCGGCATTGCGGACCAGGGATACTATGGTTTTAATTTATTAAATGTTGGATCAAATACTGGGGATGTTGCAACCGACATGTTTACAAAGGCTATTGACGACCTCTAAAAACACATCCTCATTGATGGCCCCATAGCGTCTTACAACAGTTGATGTGCTTAACGTAAAAATTTTATCATATCTAATCCAACTTTTTTTGGGCAAACTTCCATCTTTCATGTCAGGGTTTTCAATGCTACCGCATTGTTCTCTGTCAAAACGGATGTGATCGCCAGGCCCATAAAATCCCCTCGGAAATCTGCCTCGGTCAAAACAAGGACAGGACGTCTTTTTCGGCTTGTCAAATCGGAAAATGGGAATGGAAGGCCGACAATATCTCCCGGGTTACAAATTATTCCAGACGTCATCTTCGCTGTTGCTCCAGATTTGATCCATTACAGGTTCTTGCGCTTTTATTAATTCATCCACCCATGTGTCTTTCAAGCCATATTTAGTCTCAATGTATCCAATAAAATCCAGAATTTCTTGCGCAAGCGGTTCCGGTAACTTTAATGCTTTTTCATATATTTTTTGCGCGGTGGCCATGCTGCTCCCCCTTTATAGTGATTATTAATTATAGATTATCACTTGCGAACATTAGTCACAAGGTTCATCCGGAGTCTGACCCAATCGGGGGATATCGGATATCGGGGTCTGATCCAGCTATCTATTTGTTGGACCGTCATATGTCATATTGGGATCGAGCCACGCCAACAGACTGATTTCATTGCAATTAAACTCAAAACCAGGCCCCAATCCACCCTTAAGCCAACATTTTTGACCCCGAAAATAGCAGTTTAAAATTTTTCATCCCACTCAATCAGGTTCCAATCATTTCTCACATTACGGTGATATGCAATCTGTTGCTCCCGGAGTTCAGAGGTCCCTTCACTCTCTACAACCTGTCTGCCCCGAACTGACCCTGTCAATCCATCTTTCACATCTTTGACAAAATTCAAAATCGACAGGCCGTATCGTTTTCCGGCTTCAAACAGCCACTCAACCCAACCCTGTCGGTCACGCCCGAATTTCAAATGTTGATTTTCCTTCGTGTTCTTCGTGCCTTCTGTGGTTTATCTTTTTTCACCACCAGGGACACCGAGGTCACGAAGGGTTTATATAACCATTCTTTTGATGCCTTGCTTAAGGATTTCCACATTGAACTCGGGGGCAGCTCTTGAATTATCAGGGAACTGGATTTTTATTATAAAGAAAAGATTAAGGGTCGAAAACGGAATTTGTCGGAATGGACTATTACAAAATGGCCTGGAAGACGGGCCGCATGTTTTTCAATCAAATCTTTTAATCTCGGCCATTTCATATGTTTTTCTTTGACATCCATTCTGATTAAAACGATACCTGCTGACGGTTTTCTGAGGCGATAGGAAAGCTCGCCAAAATCCTTATCCTCTGTGAGTAAAATACGGCCTTCATTGTAAGCCCTAAGCAAGACGTCATCATCGGAGGTACCTGCACATTGTTCCGTGATGTATGTTACATCATATCCGGAACCCCGTAGCGTTGAGACTAAACCTGCATCGCAGCATTCATCGGCCAAGAACTTCAAAGCACCTGCCATCACACAAAAGCTACTTCTTCATCGGCTAAAAAATCTGCTGCAAATTCTTGGGCAGCAAGTATGTCTTCCCGTGTCAGATGAGGGTGATCGGCTATTATTTCCTCAATAGTCATTCCCCCAGCCAACTTCCGCAGAATTTGTTCTACGGTAATACGTGTATTCTTTATCACGGCTTTGCCGAACATGACATCAGGGTTCATCTGGATTCGATGATGCTGTTTCATTTTTCACCCCAATTCAGTTAAATGGAGATAAATCTAAATCAGATTTCCAAACAAACATAACAAAGTTGCTAACTAAATGCAATTTCCGGCTTCAAACAGCCACTCAACCCAACCCTGTCGGTCACGCCCGAATTTCAAATGTTGATTTTCCTTCGTGCCCTCTGTGGTTTATCTTTTTTTCACCACTGAGGACACCGAGGTCACGAAGGGTTTATATAACCATTCTTTTGATGCCTTGCTTAAGGATTGCCACATTGAACTCGGGGGCAGGTCCTGAATTATCATCTTTTTTTCTGTATAGTTTTTAAAAGACTTCCTGGCCGGTTCGTTTGATTTCATCGATCAACACCAATTATTAAAAGATGCTCTTTCGATTCAGTTACGCTTAATCACTTAGTTTCTTGAGAATATTTCTGGCTAAAATTTCGTTGATTTCCCGATGTCTTGGGATGGGCTGACTTATTTTTGTTCTGGGGTTTTGATACCATTCATGTTTACCTCCATGTCTGAATAAATATGCATCCCAATTGTTGGATATCTCGGATTAAATCCTTACGCTTCATGCAATTTCCATTTCTCCTACATGACGCACACACGGAATGCTCCCGTTAGTTAGATCCAGGTATATATCTTTTAAATTCACTTGAAGTTCTTCCATGGTTTCTCCCTGGGTCATGTAATCAGGGAATTCTTCCCAATAGCCCAACCACATGCCATTATCAAAAAAATATATATATTTTTTCTTTTCCATTATAGACCTCCAGATTATTCTAACTTTATGTTACCGCTAAGGACGAAATCGAGTCAACACTATTCTCGGTAGAGTTGGTCTATAGTTGGGTGGGGCCACACCAACAGAATGATTTTATTACAATTAAACTCAAAATCACGCCCAAATCCATTCTTAAACCAACATTTTCAACCCCGAAAAATTAAAAAACTGGGCGTGGCACTTTCAAGCCAGTAATTGCCAAACTGTCTCTTTTTCAGAAATAATAACACATCAAAGGGATTATAAACTCTTTCCTTGTTTGTGTTGATGAACTCATCCGGTCGATGGATGGATCTGTCCACATGACATTCTGCTGCAACATAGACGATTGTATCGATATTGTGTTTTTTCAGCATTTTTCATAATGCATTGGCCAGGGCCTTGCGGGCATGGGCGTCGCCGTGTACCAGGGTGATTTTCTTTGGTGGTTCGGGCATGGATTTTACCCAGTTGATCAGCATGGC
>QKJV01000032.1 GCA_003249165.1 Desulfobulbaceae bacterium
GCTTGGCTGGCACCGCAACAAGATCCGGCATTTTCTTGACCGGGAATTCAAACGGCATCCCACTGTGACCGGTATTATCCGTAAGGATCCATATTTGTTTACCTCAAATCATGCCCCTTTTTTCTGCGGCCACGGCCAAATGCAGATTTAGCAGACGCTTCCCGGCCGCTTTTTTCCGGCAGGTTTTCAGATCCTGGACCCAACCGCCGTATAATGTGCATTTCTTTCCAGCAATGAGAGAGTGAGAAAACTCTCAACTTCCGCCAGCATTTCCTGCCTGTCACTCTTCAGCATACCGGCAACACGAACATAGTTGTTTTCATGATCACAGGCAAAAAAAGTTTTGAGTTCCGCTAGGCCATCAAGCAAAAAATGCAACTCCTGCACCGTACCTTCAGGACACTGCGGGTTGAAAGAACCACCGCGAATCTCTTTCCAGAGCGGACATTCCGTCCCAGGAAGACCGCTCCCATCGCCATACAGCCATAATCGGCGAATACGGACAAAGTCAGGTTCTGTTTGATTAATCAGATTAAAAGTACCTGCGATGTGCTCGCGCCACCGATCCTGTCCTCCGAGACCGAGCAATACATAAAAAGAAACTTCTATTCCCGCCTGTTTCAACCAATCAGCCACTTTGGCGACCATCCCAGGGGTTTGTCCTTTCCGATGAAATTGCAGAACCTGTTCATCACCGGACTCGAGCCCCAGGTGGACTCTGTTCAAACCGGAGCGAGACAAATCCTTTACCGCCTCAGGTCCAATTCGCAATAGTGTCGATACCCTGGCATAACAGGTCAGTCTTTTAACAGGGATGGTACTGCGCAGATATTCGGCGATTCGGCAAAAGGTCTCAACGCCGATCTCCAGAGGGTCAGCATCTCCAAAAAATACTGTTTCGCCTCTTGGCCTCAGGATGTGCAGCAGATCGATGTCATGTTTGACTTCATCGATCGAGCGTATGGAAAAATTGGGGACGCCGAGATGAGGATAAATACCGCAAAAACGGCAACGATTCCATTTACAGCCCCTTGTCAGTCGCACCAGGATGCTGCGCCATTCGCTGGGCGGCCTTATAGTCGGAATTTCCGGTGTCTTTTCTCCCTTGTTCCGGCCTTTATGAATCATCAATAGTTGACTGACAAAGATGAGCTATCCGAATTCAAAAAGTTTTATTGTAAATATATTTTAATATCAGCCTTCTTTCTTAATTCAGCAATATGTTCGTCCATCTTTTTGGCAGCCATTTCTCCTTTCAGATATTCTTTGATAAAATCATGTATATTTTCAAGTGGTATAATACCTGCTGGCTTTTTATCCATGACCTGAATTATGTGAAACCCATATTGGGTTTCAATGACTTCACTGATTTCATCTATGGGCAAAGTAAAGGCCAGGGAATCAAATTCAGGCGGCATATATCCCTTTTTTATATAATTCAGTTCCCCTCCCCGATCCTTACTCTGGTTACAATCAGAAAACTCTTTGGCAAGCTGGGGAAAAAGACTTGGATTTTTTACCAGTTCTGCCCGAATTTCTTCCGCTTTCTTCCTCTTCTCCCTTTTTATTTCGTCAGAGGCATTCTGATCAACCAGAATGAGAATATGTCTTGCCTTGACCATCTCCTCCTGCTTGAAATTTTCCTTACCCCTTTCATAAAAATCTGCAATCTGACCCTCAGTTGGTTCAACTGATGATATGCCCGAATTTTTCTGATAAACTTCCATCTGCAGTTGATTACGATAAGACTCCAGCAATTTTTCCTCGGTCAAATTGCGTGCTTTAAGAAATCTTGCAAACCGTTCAGGTGTATCAAATGATGCTTTTTTTCCCGCGAGTCTTTCTTCAGCCTTCTTTGCCGCATCCGGCACATCAACCTGAGTCACTGCCTGACGTAACACCTCCTGGTCAATCAATTTGCTTAAGGCACGCTTTTTCAGGAGGAGAAGATACTCAGGTGAAGCCTGCCCCCGCATTCCATTGCGTTTGAACTTTGCTAACTGACGATGGACTTCCGGTTCAAGCGCTTTCAGAGGGATGGAAACACCATTTACCGTTGCTGCGACCCCTTCGTAAATTTCTTTCTGGGGCTTATTCACCTCCTCAGCCTGTCCTGTCTGGAGGAAAATAAACAGAGGCAAAACCAGAGCCAACAAATTAATAAAATGACGTTTCATACGAATATCTTGAAATTGCCCTAGACAAAAAATAAAGCGGAAAAATAAGAAAAAAAGATTTTAGCGAGCGAATTTCGCGGCAAATTCTTCTAAAGAGAGGGGATTGCTCCCTGCATTGAGCTTCTCTGCAAAGAGAAAAAGATCACGCCCGTCCACATCTCCATCCACATCTCCATCATCGAGGATCACTGACCGAGCGCTTACAATACCATACCCATAAACATCATCACGTCCGTCTCCATCAAGATCTATGGCAGACTGTTGCAGGCGCAGACGAATATCAAGATTATCAACAACACCATCCTGATTGACATCAACCTGCTCCCCTGACAGCATCAGAGCAGCGACCGCAGCGACATGGGGTGAAGCCTGCGAAGTTCCACTTAATACGTCATACTCTCCTCCTACTCCAGTTGATAAAATACTTACCCCAGGAGCCATGAGTTCAACTTCTTCCGCGGTTGGTGAAAAAATGGCAGGCAAATCATTTTCATCGGAGGCGGAAACGGCAATTACAGAGGCATAAGCTGCAGGATACCTGACCTCTCCAGAGTAGGTATTACCAGCAGCAGCGACCAGCAGCACACCAGAAGCATAGGCAGAAGCACAGGCATCCTGCAGCGCCGTTGAAAATATTCCTGAAATACTGAGATTTACAACATCTATGTCATTTTCCACAGCCCAATCTAAAGCGGCAATAACATCACTTGTACGACCTGAACCAGATGAGTCAAGAACCTTCAATGAATAAACAGAGGCATCAGGTGCCCCGCCAATCACATCGGTTCCTGCAAGAACAGAGGCGGCAATTATACCGGCCACATGACTCCCATGACTGTTCCAGCCTTCATACGGATCATTGTCATCATAGACAAAATCATAGCCACCCGCATAACTGGCCGCCAGTTGGGGATGCGTATAATCAATACCGGTATCAATTACGGCTACTTTGACTCCCTTTCCGGTGACACCCTGCGCATTGACAAGATCACAGCCAATATGGGGTATTCCCCAGGCGGTGCCGGTCAGGCTGGCAGTCATTTCCGGTTCAATGGATGTGA
>QKJV01000271.1 GCA_003249165.1 Desulfobulbaceae bacterium
ACATTATTACAAAATCGTAATGAAAGAATACTATATCTACAAATATGTATTCATTATCACTTTATAGACTAGAGGTGGTCCGTTTTATCTGGACAGGCAAAAGCAGTTTTTAAGTGGATTGCCGCTCCGGTTCAATTGGGGCCCAAAATGAGCCACAGCAAAGGCCTGATCCGAGAATGGGTCTTCCAGATTGCTCGTCGTAGGGTCTGGGATTTAATGACGTATCAAGGGTATTTGATAACCGCCAGGAAAGGACCTTACGGCTGGCCCAGTCCATGATGGTAACCAGATACACAAATCCCTGTGCCAGAGGAAGACAGGTTATGTCCGTTGCCCATACCTGGTTGGCCCTGTCTATTGTCTTGCCACGCAGCAGGCAGGGATAGATCTTGTGGCCTGGGTGTGGCTTGGAAAGGCGGGGTTTTCGATATAAAGCATCAATACCCATTTTCTTCATGACCGGCTAACCTGGCCTCGGCTGAGATAAAAGCCGTTGTCCCCCAGTTCATCACGAATCCAGCGACTTCCATAAAATGGATAGCGGAGATGAATTTCGTCGATGAGGGACATGATATCCAAGGCTTCTTTCTTGAGCGGCACTGGATGGTAGTAGATGCTTGACCTGGACAGTTCAAGGATTTTGCATTGCCTGACTACCGACACCTTATGGGTCTTGTTTATCATCTTTTGGCGCGCGGATCGTTTATGCGCCCGAGCGCTTTGGATAAAAAATCATTTCCCATGGTGAGCTGGCCTATCTTGGCGTGCAATTGCTCCTCGTTTGGCTCCTGCTGGGTATGTGTGCCGTTGCTGAAAGTATGGTCAGCATTTTTCAGAAGCTGCCTTTTCCAATCAGCTATCTGGTTGGGATGGACATCAAATCGCTGAGACAACTCTGCCGGGGTCTGCTCATTTTTGATCGCTTCGATAGCCACCTTGGCCTTAAATGCTGGCGAATGGTTTCTCCGGTGTCTTTTTATCATGGTATACTCCGTTCTGTTTTCAAAAAAAGTTAACAGATTGGAGCGGCTTTTTCACTTATCGTACTGTCCAATTTTTTCAGACCAGTCCTGACTCATCGCACTATAACCTCTTAAGGATCGGCTCATGCAACGCTGCCTCTGCGGTTTAAACCCAAAGCGTATAATTGATTTTTACTCCGCCCAAATTTGAAAATCACTGTTGGGAACATACTCAACTGACACAAAAAACAGTCTAATTTACATAAATTCAATCACCAGAAACTGATTATATAAATCGGAAAAAAAGAGGAAAGGAAGGTAAACTAGAGTTGAACCACGGAACAAGCAAAGGAAGGTTTTCAGTCGCGTTCGCCCTGCTTGTTCACCGTGGCTTATATTTTTCGAAAAAGTAACAAAAACAATGAGGTTGAAGAGAAATTACTCCTGTTAGATTTGATGCTTTCATTGTTTAGAGACTTCCACACATCATTGCGAAATTTTCGCATTCCTTGCGATTAACAAAAGGGCACACCTCTTTTTTGAACCACATAGCCTTCGGGCACCAGTATCGGCCCTTGAAAGGCTCGTTACACCCCCTGCGCGTGAGTTTTATTCTTTCATTATTACCGTACTTTACCTTATTGTCCTCGATAGAAAACCTCCACACTGACATTGCGGCTCCTCCTTAGTGGATCAGGTTCTTAAAATTTGCCTGCCCACTAAATCCGAACCGTCATTCTTCAGACAGGTGGGACAGACACCATTTCCATAAAAGTCAATAAAAAGGGCAAATGCTTATTCATTTAGACCTGAAAGTTTGTTAGTTAGTTTTACCGGGAAACACATGGCACAATCGCTCAAGTTAATATTTGATAAATAAAAGAACGTAATAAATAAAAGAATATCGAAAGCTTTCTTTTGTTCCTTTTAATTATAGCGAATGCAAATTCCGATCCAAAAAAAAAGAAAAACGTTTCACAAATAGAAAAAAAATAAGCAACAAATTTCTTAAAAGGCAAAAAGTTCTCATAAAGAAAAATTCTGCATTAAAACGAAATCGATAGTACAGACGTCTTATTCTGTGAAGATTCTGCTGAAGTTATATCAGGTTAGTGAATCAGTTACAGCCCAGACAAAAAAAGTCTTGCCAGGTTTATAACCGACACCACAGGCTCCTTTTACAAGATAAAGAACCCAGGACCAGTCAGTTTCGAAAAAGCTGGTGGTAGATGACCAATAAGCCTCACGCAAATCGCGAAAAGGATGTCCTGCGGCAAGTGCTGGGCTATGGGCAGAACAATCCACCAGAGATTCCAGCTCATTGATATTCGGTAACCGCCAGCGATTATGGCCCGCATAGCTGTCCTCATTCATGATGTGGATTACATCAAGCGCCTGTTGCCAGGAGACTGGGCCCTCACTGCAATCAGCCTGCTGTGTCCAAAAAAGATTGGTAAGATGATCTTTGACAACAAGCTCCCGTAACTCAAATCGGGGAACGGGCCAGCATCGACCCTGACGGTATGCCCCATCCTGCCCGCTCCTTGCGGCTGCAATAACATTCCCAATGTCGTCATAACAGAGGTCTTGCCCTGTCTGGTGCAGAATCCCGTTTCCTTTTCCGCGAACAGGCCAGAAAAGATAATACTGATCCTTACGGCCGTAAAACATCCGTGCCCCTTCCATGTGAACATACCAGGCATATGCCGGATTGATTGCAGCGGATGTCGAACTCCAGTACCAGCCAAGGAAAACGTTTGTAAAAGGATGGCCGGAAGGCAGGGATGGTTTTTTATCACGATAGCTCATCAGGCTGCGCAGCTCAAGACGATTCGGAAGCCTCCAGTCGTTATGCCCCAGATAGTTTTCGTCATTCAGCTTTCCGATGCTGTCCAGAGCTTCCTGCCAGGGAACCGGAAATCCATAGGGATTGGCATCACGGCTCCACACAAGTCCAGTGAGATGGTCCAGCACGGTTTCATTTTGCATGTAAAAACGTGGCTCGGGCCAAGGAACCCCAGCGCGAAATTCTCCATCCTGGCCGCTACCCCTGCAGGGAATTTCCCTACCTGCCGCATCGTAACATTTCTCCTGTCCGGTAGCTGTAAACAATTCTTTTCCTCCGCCAAACAATCAATAAAGTAAGATTGAGACGTTATCGCAAAAAACAAAAGATTTCCCTTGTGTAAATAAAATAACCATACTTTGCTCCAGGTATTGATGCAAAACTTTATCCATGCTCACCCGGAGTGTTTAGC
>QKJV01000444.1 GCA_003249165.1 Desulfobulbaceae bacterium
GTCTGTTTAATGTCCGGTTTCTTTCCCGTAATAAAAATACCGTAGATTTGCTGCTGGTTTGGCTAAACCAGTTTTGTATCTGGTTCCCCATGCTAGGGAATAAGCCAGCAGGATCACTCCTAACGTGATTAATGTTGTGCTCTTCTTTTTCATTCGAACGTTTGGTGTGACCTTCGGTGCGCATAAACCTTCGACCGAATCAACCGGCGTTTTCACCGTAAGGTCCATGCCCTGGTTGGAAGTTTTTTATCGGTCAATAATGATATCTTTTACTTTTCCCTCTGTGTCATAGGTAATGAACACAACACTTGATAGCATGAAATATCTGAAGTGGAACTCATCTGTTATTTCTTCAGGAAGTGGTATTTCCCCCTCATTTACATTTCTAGGCTGAACATAATGATGTAAGTACCCGATACGGTCGGCTAGTTGGAGCACATCTGATCGAGACATGCCTTGTTTGACTCCCTCTGCCATTTTTCTAAATCGATATTGTCCACGTACTCTTGGGAATGAAAGTAACACAAATGCAATGAGTAAAATGGAAGATATGACCAGTAACCGTTTAATCCATTTTTTCATTTATTACTTCCAACGTTCTGGATCAGCCTGAGCGAAGCGATAGGCTGAAGCCACTGGTTGGGTCTTGTTATTTAGTTATTACATTGATGATTTTAGGCTGATCTTCTTTCTTCCACTTTTTTGGGGTGACTTCAATTCCTCTGTCACTCAGAAAATCAACAACCCTGTCTCTCCATACACATTCGGGATCATCGGGATGGACTCCCCTGTTTTCAAGGCGCTCGAGTAATGAATTGGGTTCTCTATTGGTGGAAAACGAGAATTCAGCTTCAAGTAGTAAAAAACAGTTCTCATAACGGTTCATCATTGCACATGATTTCACAGGATCCTCATTATCCAGCGGCCTTGCACCATGTTTAATCAAAACTTTGATAATCTCAGGAGTTGGGGGAGTTATAAAAAGTGCTTCATTCAATAAAGAAAATTCATTGGGCATCGTCGGAAGGGTACTCACTGCCGTAGATTTAATCTTCTGGTTTGGATTCCCTCCATGGCTTAGCGCAGCATCAAGAAAGAATGGATCCTTCATCCTGATTGCCCTAGTCAGAATCGTTTCACCATCACCAGCCGGACCATTCGGGTCAGCACCTTTTTTTAATAGATACTCAAATCCCACCTTGTTACCTTCAACTAATGTCCAGCCAAGAGGGGTGCAGTTATCTTTGCCAACTGCATTTATATCAACACCCTTGGCAAGGAGCTTGTCGATTTTGTTTGTATCTCCGTTTGCTCCAGCGATGGCAAGAGCTCTTACATCCCTCTCTTTGAACAGAGTACTTGGTGATGGTGAACAGCTCGCAATGATTGGACACAAGACTATGATTATAAGATTGGCAAATTTCATTTTATTATCGTGACCCAACGTTACGGGTGACCTGCCGTGCCTTGTGCTTTGCCTGACTCAACGGGCGTTTTCACGGTAAGGTCAACCCGCTGGTTCGGCCTTTTTTGTTTTGCTGATTTTGAAAAGTAGAATCGTAAATAACAGACCCCAAATCATGCTGTTTAATCCCAATATCAACCATTCTGATATATCCGGAATTTTGATTGATGCAATTAGAAGTGGCGTAACAAGTGGAACTCCCAAAATATACACACATGCTTTGAATAATCCTGTACTGGTTCAGCGGAAATCGGACAAAAGCCCTTTCGTTTTTAGAGAATTATGGCTCGATCTTTTGCCGCTTTAATCGGCGGTCTTCTCGGGCCTGATTCAACTTTCTTTCTCTCTCCTCGAAGATAGCTTTTTGCCGCCCTTCGATCATTTGTCTGGGAGTAACATAACCGATGGCGCTGTGCAATCGCTCGTTGTTGTAATACTCCACGTATTCATCAATATTGCGCTTGGCCTCCTCTTGTGTATCTGCACATTTCGGCCGGATGCATTCACTTTTTATGCTTTTATGGAAGCGCTCAAGCTTCCCGTTACTTTGGGGATAAAACGGACTGGTTCTGACATGCGTCATTCCAGCCAGTCGAATGTATTCCTTGAAGTCGCGGGCGATGAATTGCGGCCCGTTATCACTGATTACCTTTGGGCGGGCATGAGGGTATTTTTCTTTCGCCCGCTGCAGGATCAATTCAACGTCTGCTTCTTTCATCTGCTCCCTCAGTTCATGGTGAATGATCATTCGGCTGAAACCGTCAAGTACACTGCAAAGGTAATAGAAGGTGCCTCCGCAGTTCACATAGGCGATATCGATGTGCCAATCATCATGAGCTTGGAGCGGCTGCACAAAGCCCGTACCCTTCTTTGAAGGGCGAACATTCCGGTTGTTAAGCAATCCGGCCTTGCTTAGCACTCGATAAACAGTCGCCGGGCTGGCTGCGACCACGTTCTCATCCATCATCATGTAACAACAACGGCGGTAGCCATCAAACGGGTGCTGTTGATACCACTGAACGATCAATTCCACCTCCGCTGACGTAAGCCAGTGGTCGCGCGGTACTTTGCCGTTATGCTCATTGAGTTTTCCGTAACGCTTCTTCCAATCATAATAGCGACCTTTGGCAATAGTGGCCTGAGTCAGCAGCCAGTTAGTTGTTAGCTCCGTATGTTCTTGGGTTTCGTTGATCACATCCACGATCTGATCGCGCAGGTCCGGCTCGACCCAGCCCGTCAGATCTCCCCATTCTTTTTTTTAGACTTCATCAGCTCCGTCGTAACGTAGGCAATGATACCGTCCTTTTTCTGGAGCTGCTCTTCCAATTGCTCAAGCTGTTTTCGTTCAGCCTTCTGCTTGCGAACATCCGGTTTGCGAAACGCCGCAGCCGCGTTTTCCTTAAACTCGGCTTGCCAGCGATAGAACATATTGGCTTTGATCTGGTGCCGCTCGCAGATGTCCGAGATCGGAATCTGGTCGACCAGATGGCTCATAACAATGGCGGCTTTTTCCTCCGCACTGAACTGTCTTCTTTTTGGCATACTGCCCTCCGTTTAGTAGTCTCTATCTTAAACGAAGGTTTTGTTCGATTCCAATTGAGGCAATACAGACCGTGCGGAACGGTGGTTGCGAAATAGAGAAAGAACGGATTGTCCCGCTTCTGTTTCAGGAAATTTACCCCGCCTTCGGTGATCCTCTCCATATTTTGAACAGCCACTTCGTGCAGCCCGAGAAAATCAGGATTGTTGTGGTGGTAAACGCGATCGGCAAAATCAAACCCGATTTCCCGCATCGCCTGACAGACGTGGTCATGGTTGGCTTTAAGCTGGGAAACAATTTCAGGGTCTTTGGCACTCGCATCAAAGTCCGGAAAACTTTTCAGTCCGTTCGCTTCAACCACATGATTTTTCCCGACCATTCCCGTGGTATATCCCTCCTTTTTCAGCAGGGCGGGCAGCGTCTTCTGCCCCTTCACGATATGGGAATTAAATTCAACCACCGTCTGACCGCCGTTCTTTTCAGTGGTCGAAGTGAAATACCCGTTCGTCGCGCGGCTCGCATACGTTCCCGTCAACACATTGTAGCGGCTCGGCGTACAGATCGGAGAAGCGCAGTGCTGTTGCAGCATCACCACACCCTCTTCCGCCAGGCGGTCGATGTTCGGCGTCAGGTTTTTCCCTTTGCCCGCCGGCAGGCAGTTGAAATGCTTCGGCAGCATATCATCCGCGATAAAGAAAATGATGTTCGGCTTCTCTGCAAATGCCGTCGAGGCCAACACCGCCCCAATCAATAAAAATTTAACCCGTGTCATTGCTCTCTCCACTAACGTGATGATTGAAATATGAGACGTGATTTACACTTTATCTGTCACGCATCAAACGTCACCCGTCATTCGTTCACCTTAAAATAAACCCGACATTATCCAGATACACCTTCCCCGAAATCGGCTGCTTCGTATCCGCATTCTGATACAGCTGAATTAACAGCGCATAGGTGCTGCCCATCGCCGGATAATATTTTGAATCCGGCAGTTTCAGTTCCAGTGTTTCCCAGCGCCCTCGCACTTCATCAAGCGTCAGCGCTCCGAGCTCAATCCAGTGATCCTGCTGACTCTGCAGCACCACACGAATCCCGGTGCTTTTATCTTCGCACTGAAAATCAGCCGATGCGCCC
>QKJV01000468.1 GCA_003249165.1 Desulfobulbaceae bacterium
GAAACTCACCAAATGCCCAAACTGTGTTGGTGCTTTCTCCGGAATCACCATTGACGGGAAAAAGATCGTTGCCGGCCCACTTCGTTGTAATTCGTGGACATGCCCATTCTGCCAGCCCATTTTGATAAAGAGGCTTTACAAACGGATACTTCAAGGTTCCATTGGCCAGGATGCTGTTCCCCGTTATGGCTTGAAATTTTTGACTCTTACGTTTGCAGGCCAGGAAGAAAGGCAGCGGATTCAGGAAATGATTGAAAATCATAACCAGGAACTGTTTAAAAAGCCTGACCGGGATAACCTCAATGATGCTGGTCAAAAGGGATCTGGCCCTGAAGATCAAAAAATGTGGTCTTACCCGGAAACCGTCTATGACATCATGACTGAAAGTTTCCATAAGTTGATCCGGGCTCTGAAAAAACAATACGGTGAATTCCATTATTTCCGGGTCAGTGAGCTGCAAAAAGACGGCACCCCTCATTTTCATGTGTTACTAGCTGGCAATGCTGTAATTCCCAAGGACATACTTGATTCGATCGAAGATAAATGGGTAGGCATCTATGGCATGGGATTTGTCAGAATTAATTGCATCAAATTCCGGGATAAAAAACACGCTGTCCGGTACATGCTCAAATACATAACCAAGGACATCAAAAAACCTGGGAAACGGAAAAGGATCTTTACCTCTTCAAGGCATGCTCTCCTGAAAGTAGAGAAGCCAAACTGGCTGGCCGTTGAAGTCCACATTGGAAGGGTCAATGACACTGGCATCCATGAAGAAAAAGTGTCTTTTGATAACGACCTTGGGCATGGATACTGTGGGGCTGCATCTCAGGGCTTAGTCAAAATTATTCCCAAGAAAGATGTCCTTAAGGTGATTTTGCAAAGACATCTGAAAAATTTGCTTCAGCATAAGACCTATTACACCCAAGCTGATTATGAACAGGAGGTTGCATAATGTCTTTGCACTTTGAAATTGAAGAACTTCGGGATTTATCTTTTTCCAGTTGTATAAATCGCACGAAATTTTTTGCAAGTTATTTCAGCAATTGTGCAGATCGAGAGGATGAATTACCCGCTGCTGGGTTCGTCATGAGATCGTTGGTATCGTTCTTTGATTCTCTATCTGGTGATTTGGAAGAAATCGACAGCGTTCTGAAAGAAATTCAAGATGATCTGGAAAGGAAAGGAATTTGAATCATGGAAACAGCTATTCAGTTAACTTTGGAAGAATTAAAAAAACAATTCCCTGGGAAAACTATGTTAACCGTGGAGGAAACCGCACAAGCATATGGGTTCCGAAACGTGCAGACGATATACAACTCCTTGCGAAAAAATGCCACGAACCCTTTTCCTGTCAAGCCAAGAAAACGATGTGGTAGGTTGTATTTTAACATCGTGAACATTGCAGTGGATCAAGCCGGTTGAATCCGGATCTATGGGGGCTATTATGGCAATTCTTCAAGAGTGTCCAGTCTGTAATCACAAACAGACAGTCAAAAATAAAAAATGCAAATGCGGCGCTAATCTGGACCGGTTCAAGAAATCCCAAAAAATAAAATATTGGATTCAGTTTCGTATTCCAGACGGCCACACAATCAAAAACGGCAAACGGGTAGCCAAGTATAAGCAGCGGAAAGAATACGTTGGAATATCAATTGAGGATGCCAGGGCGGCCGATGGCAAGCGAAAGGTCCAGAAAAAAGAGGGCCGGGTTTTTGATATGCTGCCGGAATCAATAATGACCTTTGATGAACTGACAGAATGGTACCTGGAGTTGCCCAGGTTAAAAAAACTTGCCTACTACAATGTGTTAAAGGTCTACCTGGCTTCTTTCAATTCCGTATTCGGCCAGCGGCTGATTAAAGACCTGAAGCCCGTTGACTTGGAAAATTATCAGATTCAAAGAAAAGATCAGGGTAAGTCCGACTCTTACATTGATCAAGAAATAGGAGCGGCCCGGGGGATGGTGAACAAAGCCTGGGACAATGACATGGTGACCGGCGATGCCTTGAAGCCGTTTAAAAAAATCAGCAAGATGCTAAAACGGGGCAGTAATTCAAGGGACCGGGTATTAAGCATTGAAGAATTCAACCTCTTGATTGACGCCCTACCCTTCCATGCCAGAAATATTTTTATTACCGGTTTTTTCACTGGTATGCGCATGAGAGAAATACTGTCATTGAAGTGGGATCAGGTAAACCTAAAGCACCGGAGGATTGAACTTGAAGCAGATCAAACCAAAGACAAGGAAAAACGTCTTGTACCCATTCCGGATACTTTGTTTGAATATCTGGTAAAAATCCATAGAGCTTTGCAGGATGATCATGTTTTCCTGTATCGGGGAAAGCCATTGAAAAGCATCAGGGCCAGCCTGAAAAAAGCTTGTGAGTCTACCGGAATTCCCTATGGCAGGAACACAAAAAATGGAATCACCCCTCATGACCTGCGGCACACCTTCAATACTTACATGAGGAAGGCCGGTGCCCATGATACGGTGACTATGGATATCACGGGGCATTCAACCAGGGAAATGTTTGATCGGTATAATACCGTGGATGAACACGAGAAGATTGAAGCGGTCAGAAAAATGGAATCATACCTGCTTGCATCTGATCCAAAACACGCAACCAAAGGGTAACCAAATTTGGGAAAATGTTACCCAAAGTGTTACCCAAAACAAAAACAGCCGATTGGACATTTCGTCTAACCGGCTGTTTTTATTATTGGTACCGAAGAGAGGACTTGAACCTCCACGCCTCACGGCACTAGATCCTAAGTCTAGCGTGTCTACCAGTTCCACCACTTCGGCAACGTAAAAATCCTAAATTAATCAGCTCTTATAGTTAGAAACAGGCCAAAATGTCAAGTAAAAAGGCTCTGACAATCGTAATGATAGCCAGAGCCTTTTTAATAATAATCCGGCGACGTTCTACTCTCCCACACAGTCTCCCATGCAGTACCATCGACGCTAAAGAGCTTAACTTCCGTGTTCGAGATGGGTACGGGTGTAGCCTCTTCGCCATAGTCACCGGATTAAACTGAAATTATTTAATCTGTTGCAGTAAATAGTTGAACATCAAAGAATCTAAATTTATTCGTGGAAAAAAGTGGCTAAGCCTCACGACCTATTAGTACTGGTAAGCTCAACATGTTGCCATGCTTACACACCCAGCCTATCAACCTTGTAGTCTTCAAGGGGTCTTCAGTCTTACGATG
>QKJV01000003.1 GCA_003249165.1 Desulfobulbaceae bacterium
GAACCGCGGGCTTTCTCATTACGAGTGAGATACTCTACCAACTGAGTTACGCCGGCTTTCAAGCACAGACCCTATATATCAGGGCTTTCCACGATTTTCAACCCAAAAACAATATCCCGTAAAATGACGCAAAATAGTCCTTCTTGAGGTCTGGATTCAAAATATCTTCCATTTTCTTCTGATAAAGGGAATTTCATGGTTTCAGGAACTTTTAGAGTTTGATTAGACTTCAATGCGGGCAAAGTTAGAATAAAGCCCCATAAAAAAAAGCCTTGTAAAGAATTGATTAAATATGTTACGAGCATTTGTCATCAGGACTGATTGATTAAAGCAATCGGTTAATCCCAATAATCTGTTCTATAAAAAGGAGAAAAAAGGATGAAAAAAGTTTTGGTTGCACTGTTTGTTTTGGTTGTAGCTTCGGCAGGTGTCGCTTTTGCCGAACCTCAGATGATGAATGATACACAGATGGATCACATTGTTGCCGGTGGTGAGCTCATATTCGAGTACGATCTTTATTGGCAGAGTGATAATGCTCGCCTATTTGATCTAACGAGTGTAGAGGGTCTTAAAACTTCCATTAGAGATAACACTATAGCTTACCTTAATGATGAAATTCACTATCGTTTTCCAAACACGGTGGGTTACACATATGATCTAGGGAGTGTAGATGGCTTTAGAGCTTCCGTTAGAGAGAACCTTAAAGATCGCATTATAAATTACTTTGAGCTCACCCCATACATTGACGCCCTCAACACACTCAGGGACTCCGGTCTATTTGAAAGCTTTATAGTAACCACCACCCCGTAACATCAGATTTTTTAAACGCAGGTATCGGTTACGAGGGAAATGATTAAAATTTAACCACAAAGATGATCAAATTCTACGTAGCCTGTTTGTTCGTGAGGCACATCGTGAAAAAGTTACCGGGGACTCGAAAGGGTCTCTCCCGGTAACTTTTTCAGATACCTAAAGTCAGTTAAGCAAGATGTTGCCGGTAATCAGTAGAAAAAACGGAGTCGTGAACACAGTTTCTACTCTAAGGATAGTAACAATGAACGCCCACTATTGTGATACCATTTTTACGCCTATCAGAGCCTGTCTTCGTCATTTTAAGCCCCGCCGGATAGGCCTGGCGGGTTGTGTTGTAGGCCAGATCAGGCAGCCCAATTTGGTCCCTGATCCTGACCGGACCATTGCCGCGTGTGATCCTGCTGCCCGTACCTATGACCATACGGCCGAAGACATGCCCAATCGCTTCATTGTTTCCCGTTTACTGCTATTACTGTTTATCGCGCTCATCATATCATTCCCCTCTGATAGCCGGTCCCAACCGATGTCCTCCCTGAAAGAGATCCGTGAAAGCGGTATCGTCATGCAGAAGTGGGAGAAAAGTTGTGCTGCAGCGACCATTGCCACGGTCCTGACCTACGGCTTCCACGATCCGGTCAGTGAACGTTATGCTGCTGCTAAAATGCTGGAGAAGACCGATCCCACGAAGGTGAAACTGGTGGGTGGCTTCAGCCTGCTCGACCTGAAGAAGTTCGTCGTCTCCCGGGGCTACCAGGCCACCGCCTACAAGGGCCTCTCCCTGGAGGATCTACGCCTGTTCAAGGCACCAATCGTCCCGATTAATGTCTATGGGTACAATCATTATGTCGTGTTCAACGGGATCAAGGACAATGAGGTACTGCTGGCCGACCCGGCGTTTGGTCACCGCACCTTATCTTTCAAAAAGTTTGAATCAATCTGGTTGAATAAAATCGCCTTTGTTATCGAAAAAAAAATGGAGCAACAATGATATGAAAAGAATACTGATGCCGCTGATCGCCTTCTTGTTTATGATGTTCCTGACTCTGCCCGGAATTGTTTTAGCAGATACACAGGATGCCCCTGCCCGGCAAGGGGATGAACCCAGTGCCCCGCAGCAGGATATTGAATTAGATACCCTGCGCCGGGAGAATGCCGCGTTGACGGAACTCAACAAACGGTTGCGCCAGCGGGTGGACGAACTTGAGCAGAGGCTTAGCGCCGATGCCAAGAGTGTTGATGACAATCCTGCGCTGGTCTCCTGGGATGCCCAGAAAGAACTGGACAAACAGTCGCTCATGGTCGATCAGGATGCTGTGACCGCAATTGATGAGGCGCTGGTGTCCAAGGGACTGATACTGATGCCGGTTGGTCACTTGCGCTATACACCATCTTTCAGTTGGACGCATAATGGTTCCGGTTCGTCCGACAGTGACCGCTATGCTTTCACCCAGACCATTTCCACCGGTCTGCCGTGGGGGATGAGCATCACGGGTCGTTTTCCCTATGTCTGGAGAGATAATGCCTATGGCAGCAATAATGGGGTGGGAGATTTATCCTTCAGCCTCAACAAGCGCTGGACAAAAGACCAAGGCAGTATGCCCTCCATCATCACCAGCCTGTCGTACGACCACGACAACGGCAAAGATGGTCTTGAACAGGTTCCGATCGGTGATGGGTTTCGCACGGCCAGCGCCTCGCTGTCGATGTCGAAACGGTTTAACCCGATTGTCTACTACGGCGCTGTCAGTTACAGCCATACTTGGGATGAAAATCTCAGCGTTGATAATGAAGAATTTCGGGTCCAGCCGGGTGATCAATATGGCCTAAACATGGGAGCCTCTCTCGCAGTGACGCCATCGATCTATGTGGATGCGGGCTTGTCGCTGATATACGTTGACGGAACTGAATATGAGCTGGATAACGGGCCGACGGCTACAGGCTCATCTTTCACGGTGGGATACTTCAACTTGGGAACAGGTGTGCTTCTGGCGCGCAACTTGAGCCTGCAGTTGAATGCCTCTGCCGGAGTCACCGACGATTCAGATGATTTTACGTTTTCGATTGCCCTGCCATATCGATTCTAAGCCATGTCACGCCCCACAGTGCCTTGTGGGGTATTCCCACCTTTATACCCAACCCAACCGAAGGCCAGGGAACTTGCCAAAGCCAAAGATAACGAGGACCCGTACGCCATTGGTGATGGCTCTCCTTCTATTCAAAAGCCGTTCTAAACTCACCGGCATTGAGCTTGGTCATAAATTCACCTGCGGAATAGATGTGGCCTTTGGGGGTATAGTCGCCCATCCAGTTTTCGGCGCGGTTTGCGTCCATATAAGCCTGGTTCCGGTCTGCCTCTGCAGGCGGGCGGCCTATGGGATTTACGTTTCCGATTTTTC
>QKJV01000467.1 GCA_003249165.1 Desulfobulbaceae bacterium
GCCAACGCGGGTTGTGAAGGCTCCGTTGTGGTTGAGCATGTGAAAAACAGTCAGGGCGCCAGTGGCTTCAACGCTGACACCGAGCAGTACGAAGACCTGTTTGAGGCAGGTGTTATTGATCCTGCTAAAGTTACTCGTTTTGCCCTCCAGAATGCGGCAAGTGTTTCCGGTCTTCTCTTGACCACAGAATGCATGATTGCCGACCACCCTGAAGAAAAATCCGACGTTCCTGCAATGCCTGGCGGTATGGGTGGTATGGGCGGTATGGGCGGTATGGGCGGCATGATGTAATTGAATGTGATTTTTTATTGACAATGTGAAGAAAATTTACCATATACAGGTTTCTTCACATTGTCTTGCGTTGTCGATGACTATAAAATAACCTGCACAGGTGATTAAACGGCATCGCCAGTTAGACAACAGGCTCATCATGGCGATGTAGCTCAGATGGTTAGAGCATACGGCTCATATCCGTAGTGTCCGGGGTTCAATTCCCTGCATCGCCACCAAAAAGAAATCCGGAGTATTCCGGCAATATATAAAACCCCGAGTCCTCATAAGGAGTTCGGGGTTTTTCTTTTCCTGACTGTTCCAATAAATCCTTTTGACATCCCGTCACTACTGACGGTATCTTTGACGGTAAAATGCTTTTTTGATTTTAGATATTGTCAAAACGTACTTTATCCCATTAAATAAAGTGATTGTGGTCCCACCATACCTCTGATATTTTTATATAGATGGTTTTTTTTTGTTTTGTCGCTATGCAGAGTTAATCTACAAAATTTGGATCTGTTAACTCTATTACAAGTTCCCCCGCGGAACAAATTCATGCCGAAAAAACTCCAAAGAAGGCTCTCCTTTTGTGCCGCAGATCATTATTTCTCCAAAAAAATCACAACATGATCATGTAAAGAGGAATTATTCTCTTCCATCACCGCACCAGAGAGCGTCGGAAAAAGCATCGAGGACCTTTCGGAACCAGAAACGCAATTACCTCCGAAAAGCACAAGCACACTTGCGGCGTAGCCCGAGGTGTCTTTGCAAAACGAGCAAAACACTCCGATATCCCGAAGCCCCCATCCAATCATGCATACTATCCGGCCAATAAAATAGACCATTTTTTATTTGGGGAAATTTAAGGACACATTTTAAAATGAAGAGAGCCTTTTCAGGCCAAAATGGCGGAAGTGCATGGGAATCGAACCCACCCACCAAGCTGTTAACCCGGTGCACCGGATTTGAAGTCCGGGAGAGCCACCAGTGCCCTTTCCACTTCCTTTGACGATCAGGAAGCTAAAAAAATTCCTTTGACGATCAGGAAGCTAAAAAAATGTTGTAACACTTGAATGTCACAAAAAAATTATACATAATCATAGTAATTCTTCTTGCTCCATACGGCAACTTTTTTTATAAGAGTGAGGGAGATGTTCAGAACAGAAGCGATAAAGGCTTTACAAGTGTGCTTTTTACTTTGCATAATCACGAACAGTTAATTTTATATCTGGAGATAAAAAAATGGAATGCGAGCGCTTAAATAGGCTTGTACGATCATGGTATGTGCAGGTTCAGGAAGAGGCATTAGCTCCGGCGAGAATGGTCGAGTTTATGGAAAAACATGTTAAAGGATGCGAAGTATGTCTTGGTGATCCTGATGTTCGTTCTGAGGTAAGAAAAATTATAGAAATTGTCCTTCCTCCTTCCAAAATGATAAAACCAGCAAAAGACGATGAGGAAGAGGAGGAAGAAATGGATACGAATACCCCTTCTCCTTACTACTCAAGAGATGAGGATGGCGATATGCCGCACAGTGACGATGACGAAGAGGAAGAAGAAGAGGAAGATGATGAGGAAGACGAGGCGGAGGAAGATGATGAGGAAGACTTCATTCCTTCCATGATAGACGACGAAGATGATTTGTAGAAATCAGTCTTGCGCTTTTCCCTGCTACATTACATATATTTTGATATAAGAAAATCTTTCCTCGCCATCAAACATAGGCTGCAAGCGGAAAATTTAATTTAAACCTGCAGCCTATTTCATTTGATTAATAATTCAGCAAAATCAATCCGAAACAGGATCTTTCTATTTTAAAAAATTTTATAAATCGAAGAAAAATCCTCTTGATCCAGCCCCTCGGAAAAAGTTTTTGCAAACAATTCTTTTACCAAAGCTCCAGTGAAAAGTGACTTTTTTTCTTTATAGGCTAAATCCATCAAACAATGTAAATCTTTATATATAAGAGAATTTGAAAATTGCGTTGAAAAATCTTCATTGAGAAGCTTCATTTTTTTTGCGTTAAGGACAAGAGAGTTCCCTGCTCCTACAGATAAAATTTCTATAACATCTTTTTTAGTCATGCCTATATGCTCGGCAAAAGATACTCCTTCCGCAATAGACGCCATAAAATTCCCCAGAATGAGATTATTGATAAGTTTCATCTTTGTCGCCAATCCAGGAGTTTTAAGATAAAAAATATTGCTGGCCATATGGTCTAAAACCGGTTTTGCTTTTGAATAAGCAGACGGATCACCACTGACAAGCATGGTCAAATTGCCCTGAGAGGCCGGGATGGTGCTACCAAGAACAGGAGCCTCTAAATAAGAAGATTCGGCGTTTTTGCAAATATCATAAAATTCTTTTACAGAATCAAAGTGGTTGGTTGTAACATCAATAAAAATCTTCCCTCTCACATTTCCAGTGAGTATTCCATGCTCCCCTTCAAAAACATTGGAAACAGCCGTAGAATCGAAAAGGCAGGTTATAATAATTTCTGTCTGACTGACAAGTGCTTTAGGGGATTCCGCTTTCTGGCTGTTTAACCCTTCAGCCTTACCTGGGGTCCTGTTCCAGACGATAAGATCGTATCCCTGTTCAACCAGTCGTCCAGCTATCGCTTTGCCCAAATGACCTAATCCGATAAATCCTATTTTCATGCGTCTGATCCTCCTTTCATTCGTGGCATAATTGCATAACCGAAAATTTTATAAACCGAACTTCACTGTTTTTTTTCATTATTTTGATAAAGAAAAAAATTACTGCAACTCTATTTTACCAAGTTACTATTTTCTCCCAAGTTACTCGTGAATTTTATGAATTGGGAGGCTAAACAAAAATTGGGTCACTACATACAGATATAGACACCCTACACAAAAATGGCGCCAACTCTTTTAACAAATAATAACTTCAACTTGAAGAAGGAAAATCCAAAAGAACTCTTGATAAAGAAGTTTGGAATATACCTATCAATAAAGCAACGCACAACTTCCACTGTATTTCATAGATTGTCTGCTTAATCTCATTGAGGATAAATTCCCAAATAAAAACGCCCGGGCATGAATGCCCGAGCGTTTCTTTATACAGCGACTTTAATTTAATGAGGTGCTATGCAGGAATGTGTTTAGTCAAAGGACACTCTTTACATCCTTCCACAGGCAAATCACCACTGGTTGTGTGAACTTTCTTGATGATGGCTTTAACAGCCTGTTCAGTATCCGGGTAGAGAAAATCCGAACCGATTTTATTAAGTAAACCTGTGCGCTGCATTACATTCATTACCTGCCCTTTAACACCGGACATGGCAAAACCAAGCCCTGCGCTACGAATCCTCTCAACCAGAAGCTCCAAAGCTTCTTCTCCGGATGCATCCATATCATTGATACCACGGGCATCAAGAAGAATATAACGGAGATCAGGTTGCTCGTTACGGAATTTAATTACCTGCTCGTCGAGATAACTTGCATTGGCAAAAAAGAGCGCGCCATCAAAACGAACTACCGAAATATGACGACACCCCTTAAGACGATAATAATCTGCACTCTTCAGGACATTTTCCTCATTCAAGGACAGGCTGGCGACAACCGGACGCATTGATTTATAAAGGAATACGCCCATTGAAAGAACAACACCAACCATGATGCCCTTATCGAGATGTGGTGCATAATAAAGGGTAACAACAAAACTCAGAATAGAAATTGCACCATCATACCACTGTGCTTTCCAGGCATGGACAAAACCTTTGACGTTTACAAGTCCGATAACCGCCATCATGATTACCGCAGCAAGAACTGCTTGAGGAAGATGATAAAGCAGCGGAGTAAAAAACAATAATGTAACAACAACCATTAATGAGGTAACAACAGCGGAAATACCCGATACAGCCCCTGCCTGCAGGTTAACGGCAGAACGGGAAAAAGAACCGGAAACTGCGTAACTCGAGCCAACGGCACCGAGCATGTTCCCAAGCCCCTGACCGATCAGCTCCTGGTTCGGATCAAGCTTTTGACCTGTTTTAGCCGCCATCGCCTTGGCAATAGCAATAGCCTCCATAAATCCCAGCAATGAAATAATTACAGCTGTCGGTAACAATTTGAAAAATTTCTTTGCGGTCAGCTGCGG
>QKJV01000397.1 GCA_003249165.1 Desulfobulbaceae bacterium
GGCCCGAAAGATACGTCCGTCTCGGGGTGTCGTTTCGATCCGACACAAGAACTGCTTGATCCTTGGGCAAAGACGGTTAGGGATAATCTTTGGAACAGGGAAAGCATGTGTCCTCCCCAACCTCCCCTTCCCGGTCGCAGCATGCGCGCTGTTGTTGTTCACGAGGATGACTATGACTGGGAAGGCGATACTCCTGTCCGGCATCGTCCGGAAAAAACCATTATTTATGAACTTCATGTTGGCGGATTTACGCGGCATATCTCGTCGAACGTTTCCAACCCAGGAACCTATACAGGTATAATCGAAAAAATTTCCTATCTTAAAGATCTTGGAATTACTGCGGTGGAACTTATGCCAGTTATGGCCTTTGATGAGCAGGATTTGCCAGCCGACTCCAGAAAAATCGGTTTGAAAAATTATTGGGGGTACAGCACCCATAGTTATTTCTCCCCTCACCCTCATTATTGCTGTGATTCTCTCACAGGCAATCATATCAATGAGTTCCGAGACATGGTCAAAGCTTTACATAAAGCCGATATCGCCGTTATTTTGGATGTTGTTTTTAATCACACTGCTGAGGGGGGGGATACCGGGCCCATGATTAATTTTAAGGGCCTTGCCAATAACGTATTTTACCATTTGGACACTAATGATCGCCGTCGATACCGTGATTATACGGGTTGTGGAAATACATTGAATTGTAACCATCCGTTGGTTTCCCATTTTATAAAGGATAGTCTGGAATACTGGGTACATGAAATGCATGTGGACGGGTTTCGTTTTGATCTGGCAAGCGTCCTTGCCAGGGGGCAGGATGGTAACCCGGATTATTTCGCCCCAGTAATCTGGAGTATCGAATTTTCCCATTTGCTGGCCAGAACACCTCTCATTGCCGAGGCATGGGATGCGGGAGGCCTTTATCAGGTTGGCGGATTTCCAGGACTTCGCTGGGCCGAATGGAACGGTCGGTACCGTGATCTCGTCCGCCAATTTGTTCGCGGCGACAACGGCCTGGTTGGTGAAATGGCTACCCGTTTCTGCGGTAGTAGCGATCTCTATGAGCCATCCGGTCGATTGCCAATTAACAGTATCAATTTTGTTACCTGTCATGACGGTTTTACATTGTGGGATCTGGTCAGCTATAACGAAAAACATAATGAGGCAAACGGCGAAAATAATCGTGACGGCTGCGACCATAACTTGAGTTGGAACTGTGGAGTGGAGGGAAATACTCTTGATAGAAAAATTGTAACGTTACGCCGTCGACAGGCAAAGAACTTCATGGCCATTCTGCTGCTCAGTCATGGTGTCCCCATGATATTGAGCGGCGATGAAGTATTGCGCAGTCAACTGGGGAACAACAACTGCTATTGTCACGATAACGAACTTGGCTGGTTCGATTGGCGACTGGTTAATGAGAACAGAGAGATGCTTCGTTTTGTTAAGGAAATGATTGCTTTTCGCAAGCGACATTCGTGCTTGATGCGCCGACGCTATGTTACCGGTCTCAAACATAAGAATAATCGTTTGCCCGATATCAGCTGGCATGGCAGGAAACTTGGCAAACCTTTGTGGAATGATCCACGTGCTACCATTCTTGCTTTTACATTAGGAGGAATTGGCCAGGAAGAAGACCTGCATGTTATTTTCAATATGTCGGAAAAAGTCAGTTACTTTGCTTTACCCGACGTCTATGAGAGAAGATGGTGCCTGGCAATAGATACAGGTGCCGAATCCCCAAATGATCTCCTGTCTCCGGAACAGCAGACTCCCATTGCCAAGAAATGCATTAAAGTTTTATCCCGAAGCATTGTCGTGCTGGAAAGCAGACCATAAAAATATCTGACTAATTTAGTTTGCGAAATATCTGATTTGGCAGAATTTTATGTGGGTATTTTGTTTTTTTGAGAAAATCTTTTGTCACGACAACTTCTTAAAGGGAAATTACCCTCAATACACAAAAAATCTTTTCTCCATAAGCGGTGAACGAATATAATTAAAAAAATTATCTGGTTTTTGTAATTTAAATAAATTCTGCGGTTCTAAGCCATGGATACAAAAAAACTACTGCTTCGTGAAGAAAGATTGCAACTCGTTCTGGAAGGCAGCCAACAGGGGTTCTGGGACTGGAATTTGGAAACAGGAGAAGTAAAGCGAAATGATCGTTGGGCGCAAATGTTAGGATATGGCAGCATTAAAGAATTTGAGGAAAATACTGACACATGGACTCATTTAATTCATCCGGATGATCAGAAAGCAGCTTGGACATCAATTAATGATCATTTGGAGGGACGAACGGAGTGCCATAAGATTGAATACAGAATGATTACCAGGGATGGTAAATATAAATGGATACTTGATCATGCGAAAATAGTCCAGAGAGACAATACGGGACAACCTGTTCGTATGTGCGGAACCCATATAGATATTACGGATCGAAAGAAAATTGAGGAAGAGCAGAAATATTTAATTGAATCGCTGCAAGCGGCGTTAAATAAAATTAAAACTTTACGTGGGATTATTCCTATCTGTTCTTATTGTCACCGGATAAGAAATGGTAAAGGTGTGTGGGATAAATTAGAAACGTACATAAGCCGGCATTCAAGTGCTGAGTTCAGTCATGGTATCTGCCCGAATTGCGTTGAAAAGGCATTTTTGGATTCCGGCATGAAATTTAATAAAAAGAAATAAAATCAGGGAACGGTACAGAAAAAATAAAATTGTTGTGTTCAGACTCATTAAGTGAGTTTAAGACTTCGTCGTAAAGCTATTCATTTTTTTAAACGGGATCACGTCGTTCAGAAAGAGAAATCCCTTTTCTAGAAAGTATCAAAAGATATCAGCCTTATCCGTTAGTTTTTTCTCAGCAGTTCCTGTAAACAAAGCCTCGGTCTTATCTTGATTCCTTGTTATTTTTCTTCTGGTCTGTTTATCCAGTAAACATTTTCGTAATAAGCATAAAATAAAAAGGTTAAGGATCATGAACAGTTATGAAAAAAAATTAACCGATTCAATCTTGTTTAACTTTTTTGTCAATGTTGAGAGTGGAGAAAAAACTTTTGGTAAAATAATCTTATTCTTCATTGTACCTTTCTATGAAAAATGCTACCAATTTCCTTGGTAATTTTTTTATTTTCAACCATGCAAGACTGAAATTTTCTGTTTTTTTTTAGGTTGTTATACAAAAAATCTAACGGCAGCCTACT
>QKJV01000264.1 GCA_003249165.1 Desulfobulbaceae bacterium
TTTGGGCGAGTGAAATATTCCCAAGAATGGCATTCAGCAGATTGTTCAAATCATGGGCAACACCACCGGCAAAAAGCCGTGTTGCTTCCATTTTCTGCTCTGTGATTATGTCTTCAAAAAATTGTTTTCCCTGCATCAAAAAAAATCTCCACTAATCTGCCTGGGGAGGCACTGTTTTTTGTTGCTGCAAGCCGTGGACTCCTGCTTCATTTGATACGGTAAAATTAATGGAAATCTTGAAAAATTGCCCTCTGGCCCAGTTCCTGTGTCACGGTAAAAATAAAAATGCTCACATAAAGTTAATATGCGGAGTTTATACCGCGGTGCGGGTACTTTTTATTTTACCGTTCCTTGTCCTCGAACCAGATCTCTAATTTTTAAGGCACCCTAATGCATGGCTGATGCGGTTAAAGCGGCTACCACACTATACCGGGCTAGTTTTCCTGTGAAGACGAGCAGGGAAAACCGGATGAACTCAATACGCAGTACCCCTCCGACGAGGCAGAGCGGATCGCCGATAACCGGCAGCCATGAAAAAAGCAATGACCAGGAACCGTAACGCTGATAAAGTATCCTTGCTCTTGCCATGGCACATTCATCAATGTGCAAGAGTTTTTCCACAATAAAAACAGTACCCCACAAACCGATAAAATAAGTTGTACAAGCACCGAGATAATTTCCCAGTGTGGCGACGGCCACAACATATTCTGGCGGAAAATCCTTCACAATGAGCGTAACAACCAACCATTCCGATCCCAGTGGTAAAACCGTGGAAGCGAGAAAACTCAGTAAAAATAAAGCCGGCAGGCCATTAGAGGCTAGAAAATTTTCCAATGTGCACCGGCCTCCCGGTTTCCTGAAATTATAAAAGCAGATTTAAGACGTTTTAATTGTGGGCAATTACACCGCATGATGGAGAATTTCGGCAATAACCTCTTTAGAATAAACATCGTCGATACCCCATAGTTTTGCCAAAGAGGCGGCATTTTCAGCAATCATATCAATTTTATCAGCTGGGATATGGGCATCTTTTAGACGTGTCGGTGCATGAATGCTGCTGAACCATTTTTCCAGTTCGTTGATGCCGGCTTCCGCATCTTGGACACCGAAAATCTTATCAGCGAAGCGCTCAAATCGGGCAGGTTTTTTGTTTGAATACCATTTCATCCAGGCCGGCATGATGATGGCGAGGCCGGCTCCATGAGCGATATTGTAAATTGCACTGAGAGAGTGCTCGATCATATGGTTTGGAAAGCAGTATTCTTTGAGACCCGCGGTGGTCAAACCATTCAAGGCAAGTGTTGCTGTCCACATGAACTCCGATCTTGCATCATAGTTAGTAGGTTCGTGCATGATCACATTGTTGGTTGCAATCACGGTTTTAATAATACTTTCGACTAACCTGTCCTGCAGGCCGGCTCCCTCTTTTCTTGTAAAATATCCCTCAATGACATGGGCAATGGCATCAACGGCTCCAAAGGCCGAATAATCAAGTGGCACTGTACATGTCAATTCAGGATTAAGAATGGAAACTCTGGGATATACATGCAGGGAACTGATGTTATATTTCTGTTTCGTTTCTTCATTGGTGACGACAGCATTACCATTCATTTCGCTGCCGGTGGCGGCCAGGGTAATGACCGTGAACAGCGGAAGAGCCTGCGTTACCTCCTTCCCGATAAAAAAGTCCCAGACATCATTATCCGATAAAGTACCAACGGCAATTGCCTTACTTTCGTCGAGGACGGAGCCCCCGCCTACGGCCAAAACGGCATCCACCTTTTCTTTTTTGGCGAGATCAACTCCTTTTCTTGTATGGGAAATGATCGGGTTTGAGACGACTCCGCCGAATTCGACGTAAGAAATATCGTGTTTCTTCAGGCTTGCTGTTATCCTCTCAAAAAGACCTGATCGTTTGATTGAATTGCGTCCATAAACAAAGAGTACCTTGCGGTAACCGGCATTTTTGATTTCCTGACCGATTGTTTCTTCCTGCTTGCGGCCGAAAACGATTTTGGTCGGGTTATGGAAAACAAAATCGAACATGATTGGCTCCTATAAATAACATTTGTTGTTCAAACAAAACAAAATTTTCATATCACCTGTCTTTTGTTCCGAGTCAGTATACTATAAAAAAAGGCGATATTTCATGGATATTTTTTATAAATTTTTCCCAAAGGAAATATCCGGACAACAATAGTTTTTTGTATTTCCTGCCTATAAAAAACCGCTATCCCCCTGTAATGGCCGGCAAAATTGCAAGTTGCTGCAATGTGGTTATCTTTTTTTGTTTTCCAGCATTGTTGTTTTTGAAATTAAAATTGTCCCAGAACCGGAAAATATTTTTTGCAAAATTACATTTTTTTTGATTAATTCAGTTAAGTTAGCTATCAAGGTTGGCTGAATACCAATGAGGGATGGTTGTAATCTGATACTCGCATTTTCCAGATTATTTGAGGAATATTGACTCGATATCAGATAGTTATGGCAAATCACGAGGAAATTACGTAAATAGGTTTCTGCCTGCTTCATCAAAAGCATACTGTCGGGGCAATTCTCGTCAAAAATTGAGAGCGGCCCCGCAAAATGAGCCTAATTATCTTACACTTCGAGGAAAATGGGTATGAGTAAATCTGTATCAAGACCAGCTTCATCTGTTGTGGCAAAAAAACGTATCCCCTGTTGTCGTGTGATTTTCTGTATTGCTTTGCTGGCACTGCCTCTCTTTTCCGGCTGCGCGACAGTCGGGCGGGACTTCCCTGCCTATCAGGTTGGCAGAATACGGATAGGAGAGACAACCCGGGAAGATATCAGGGGAATGTTCGGACCTCCCTGGCGGGAGGGTATAGAAGATGGGACCAAGACATGGACATACGGTAAATATCAGTATGGTCTATTAGGCGGGACAAGCACAAAGGATCTGGTCGTTCGCTTTGATGAGAGGGGAGTCGTAACATCATACACTTACAATACCACTACTCCATCAAGATAACATGTCGTGATTGTAAATGAAAATCCCAACGTGATGTTACGCACAATAACATGGGGCGATCACTTTACCTGGCGGAGGTACCATGCCGAAAGTTAGTGTTCTTTTAGTTGATGATGAGATAGATTTTGTTGAGGCAATGGGAGATCGGCTGGATATAAGGGGCTATCAGGTTTTTCGCTCAACATCAGGCGAGGATGCTTTAGCTGC
>QKJV01000453.1 GCA_003249165.1 Desulfobulbaceae bacterium
ATCCGGGATTAAAAGGGTTGACGACAACTTTTACAAGGGCGGCTTCTACAAAAAGGAGCTGTATGTCTTCCTTGCAGGCCCGAAGCGCGGCAAGACCATGGCTTTGCTGTTTTTCTCCAATGCGGCAAGTATGCAGGGGAAAAACGTGGCGCACTTCACCTGTGAGGTATCCGCTGAGGTATGCGCGGCAAGGCTTGACGCCATGAACGCCGACGTGCCGACCAAGCAGCTCAATGACCGGGCCGGAAAGGTGTCGGCAGCGATCAAGGCAGGCGTACCGGCGGGCAAGATATTTCTGTTTGAGTACCCGACCAAGAACCTGACAGTCAGTGAAATTGAAGTACAGCTCAAAAGGCTGCAGGTGGAAAGGGGCGTGGTGATCGACATGGTGGTGGTTGATTACCTTGACATCCTGAAACCAGCCAGGCTGTCAAGTGACAAGCTGGAAGACCAGGGCAGCATAAGTGAAGAGCTGCGGGCCTTGGCAACCAAGGAGTCAGTGCCGGTCGTTACGGCAAGCCAGGTGAACCGGCAGGGCACGAACAAGCAGGTGGTCGGCAGCACGGACGTTGCCGGAACGTATGAGAAGATCATGGTGGCCGACGAGATCATAACGATCAGCGCCACCGATGAAGAGTTGTCAAAGAACATTGCCCGGCTCCACTTTGCGGCCTCAAGAAACTCAGGGGTCGCAACGTTTACCATCGAAACGGCCTTTGACCGGGGCAGGTTTTACAAGGATTTTGTCGACGACGTACTGTGAGGCCAAGCCATGCGCTTTGAGGATTACATCACAGAGCACTTTAGCGTTTCCCGTGTGTCAATGGGCACCCAGTTGCTACTCAAAGACGAGTGCCCATTCTGCGGTGGAGCTGGGCGTGTCTACATAGGCCGGAAGAACGAGAGCGGAATATGTTTCAAATGTCAAAGGGGCTTCGGGGCCATCTCGTTTATCATGGCCAACGAGGGTGTCACCAAGCCACAGGCTAAAGCGATTCTTTCCGGGCATACTGTTGGCTATCAAGACCTCGAAGAAGACGAGGACGGCCCGGAAAACGATTTTTCGGTGTGGTTCCCGCCGACGGTGCCGCTGCATGAATCACCGGATGCAATGGCATATCTTACCGGGCGTGGCTTTGGTCAGGACATCATTGACCGCTTCGGCCTGACGTTTTGCAACACGAATGTCCAGATAGACGATAAGATATACTGGACGGCAAACCGCATTATCATCCCGCTTTTTGATGCTGCAGGCAATGCGGTCGGCTGGCAGGGGCGTGACATAACCTGCAAGTGGAAAACAAAGTATACTTTCTTAACACGATGTAACTCATCAAAAAGTCGTGTATTCTCCGTGTAAATAAAGGTCAAAAATTATTTGTTTGACACTATGTAAAGAATCGTTTAAATGTTTATTGACAGTTATTGCAATTAAGCTTTGAATTGGAGGTAAGCATGGGGGCGATCGTTGGTTACCGGAGAGTAAGTAGTATCGAACAAAATTTTGACCGACAGCTTGAAGGTCTGAAGCTGGATGAGATTTTTGAAGACAAGGCTTCTGGCAAAGACACCAAACGTCCAGCTTTGCAAGAGTGTCTGCGATTCTTGCGGAAGGGCGACATTTTGGTAGTTCACAGCATTGACCGACTGGCTAGAAACCTTGGCGACTTGGAGAGGATGGTCTCAGAGCTAAATGATAAGGGAGTAGCGGTTAAGTTTGAGAAAGAGAATTTGACCTTTTCCGGAGATGACAACCCCATGAACGTACTGATGCGGCAAATGATGGCAAGTTTCGCACAGTTCGAGAGAGCATTGATCCGTGAGCGGCAACGTGAAGGTATACAGGCAGCCAAGGCCAAAGGAAAACACATGGGCCGCACCGCTTCGTTGACTACCTTGCAAGTTGCAGAGATAAAAGCAAGGGTGGCCGCCGGTGAGACAAAGAAAGCGTTGGCCGTGGAGTATAGGGTGAGCAGACCAACATTATACGCAGCTTTGGAACGGGTTGCCGGATGAATGACTAGTATATTCCGCTTAATCCGAGATGAGTGTTAACTTTGCCTGAACAGTAGCAATCATAAGATCTGGAGTTGAGATGAAGCAAGTAAATTTGTTGCGGCAATCTCAAGGACAGAAAGTTGAGCTTTAGGGGCGTAGGAAACATGGGCAGGGTTGGCTATTTGAGTGTCCCTATCGAAGCGGTTGTCTCCTGATATAGATGAAATCATTTACGTTGAGTGAGGAGTGGCAACATTGAGCATTTCTCTTCACCTCTTTGTCCAACGTGCAAGCAACCAAACTGCTTATAATGCTAACATTCAACGTAAATTTTCTTCACATCTTTGCATGGGTGCCAGCAATTAACACATTTGACGTATGATTGAAGTTATATATTGCTCCGTATTTGTCTCGGAAATTGCGACATCTAATGGTAACGGTTTATCATCGATAAAAACATTAAAAGATCTTTTCAAATTATACGGAATGGCTTCAGTCGAGTCAGTTTTGTGGATATGTAATTCAAGTTTATCCTTAAAAATTTCCTGCATTTTATTAGCTACAGATGTAGCTTGCCGGCTGGTAATACACAAAGGGTTCCCACTGTGAAAAATCAACATTTTGATCATAACTCTCATTCATCCTTTTCGTTAAATTTTTGTGAATCCTGGTGACAGGATTAAGATTAACCCCCATAAGCAGGAACCTCCAAATTACTTGAGCAAATGGCTGTATCGATCTGCGCCACAATAGCAACATTCACAACATTATGTTCATGACTTGACTCCAGATACGAATAATTCCCGAAGAGCCGTCTGACGTTGACTGGTATCCTGATTGCGGCCCCAGGGCCAACGCTTTGTCTGTACTTACGAACACAGTTGATATCATCAAAATTTAAACAAAAAGCCCCATGAAATTTAAGACAGCCTACATGATGTGAGAAAAGTTTTCAATGTAGATCATTCTACTGCGGGGAAAGTAAAAATCTGAATTCAACAAAAAAATGTTTTCAAAATTGAAAAATTCAATAAAACATTGTGATTACCACTGAGTTTCAGTTTTTTTAAGTTGTAGGACACTATTTGTCCTACCTCCCATGGTATAATCCTCTAAAAATATTTGCCTCCTGGAGGATAACCATGGCAAAAAATATGATTCAATTTCAAAAAGGTCTGAGTTGTTTGACAAAATTTTTTTCCAAATATGGTACCGCAGAAAAATGTTATCGAACACTTTCTCATATGAGATGGCCGCGGGGATTTGTCTGCCCCGAATGTGGTCATACCTGTTATTACGAAATCGGCACACGTAAACTTTACCAGTGCAAACGGTGCCATCGTCAAACATCTGTTACAAGTGGAACTATTTTTGATAATACAAAATTACCGCTCAATATCTGGTTTCTTGCTATTTACCTTCTTACTCAATCAAAAGATGGAATATCTTCTCTCAATCTTTCAAGAACCATAGGAATTTCAGCCAATGCCGCTCTGCGTATGAAGCATAAACTCCAGCATGTCATGAAAAAACAAGACGATGCTACACCTCTATCCGGATTCATCCAGATCGACGATGCCTATCTTGGTGGAAAAAGCCGGGGTGGCAAAAGAGGTCGTGGGGCGTCCGGGAAAACACCTTTTCTTGCTGCTGTTGCTACTGACGAAGAAGGACATCCTCTGCAAATGCGGTTTAGTCAGATCGACAAATTCTCCAAGGAAGAAATTTGTCAATGGTCCAGAAAGCATCTGACGTCGGAAAGTATCGTTGTCTCTGATGGTTTGCGGTGTTTTACAGGAATCAAAAAAGCCGGTTATTCCCATGAGTGTATTATCACTGGCGGCGGTCCGGAGAGTGTTACTATCAAAGAATTCAAATGGGTGAATACAATGATCGGTAACGTCAAAAATGCCATCCGTGGGAGCTATCATGCAATCAGTGAGAAACATATCCCTCGTTATCTTGCTGAATTTTGTTACCGGTTCAACCGACGTTTGCAATTGGGCAAAATGGTATCAAGTCTGGCTTATGCCGCTATACATACCTTGCCCATACCCATTAAATTATTAAAGCTGGCTGAAACTCGGTGGTAATCACAAATTTTTTTATTCATTACATCGGCAACAACGGTAAAGAACGTCTCAAAATTGCGAGATTATGCAAATTTATATTAATTTGCCGTTAATAAATAGATAAGCTGCAGATTGGGGCTGTATAACTAGGAGAAATAATTGAGTTTTATTTTAGTTGGGAGCCGGATGCTTAAGTGTTCCGCCCGCAAAATCCCTGGGTGCGGCACCAGTGGCGAAGCCAATGAAAAAAGACTGCCGATTTAATTTTGATGAGTTATTGTTCTGGTGATGTTATGAAATTTTCACTGATGTCTTTAAAGACTGACCGGTTCAAATGTTTTC
>QKJV01000209.1 GCA_003249165.1 Desulfobulbaceae bacterium
TTATGCGGGGTAATAGTAAAAAGATTTCCGGAGTTTTTCTCTTCGGAGCGAACTCTGCGGTCTACAGCGGATACTTCACTTGGGGGTTGTTCCTCTTCCGCCACGGCAACTGCTTGTGTTGTAGCAACTGCCTTCCCTGATTGGAAATAGGTCTTGCAAAGTTGTTTTACCTGACTGACCGTCATAGTTTCCTCTGCCGTTTTCATTGTCTGGATAAGACACTCATCATAATCAGCGAAATTTTCTGCTGCCACAGTGCTGGAGGAAACAGCTATCAGAAAATACAGCAGTGCTGAAGGGAAAAGGAGCAAGGATGTCAAATGTATTGGGTTATTTGAGAAAAGTATTTTTGCCTGGAGCCCGACGGCGTCGCAGAAAGATATGATCTTACTCAGCATCAGCATGGCTGATTTTTCCCTCTTTGGTTTGAGTTGTTTCTTTTTCCGGGGAAATCGTAACCTGAAGAGGTCTGGTCGTGTCAAGATGAACATCCCTCTGTGGGAATGGAATGGTAATGCCACCTTCGCGAAGATATTTTTCAATGAGGAAGCGTACATCGCTTTCGATGATAAATTTCTCCATGCGTGCTTCACCGAGCTGTATCCAGTAATAAAGATCAAAAATCAGGGCACTGTCGCCGAAATCGTTAAAAATGACTATGGGTTCCGGTTTTTTCAATATTTTCTCATGCCTGGCAACTGCTTTATTAAGTAGCTTGGCTACATCACGAACTGAGGATCCGTAGGCGACACCGATTCGAACCTGACACCGGATGATCTGGTCCGAAAGAGTCCAGTTGACAATATTTTTCTCCAGCAGACTGCTATTCGGAACCAGAATATGTACGTTGCTGGCTGTACGAATTCTGGTGCAGCGTATACCGATCTCCTCGATGGTACCAATGGTGTTTTCAAATTCAATCGTATCGTCGATCTTGACGGGACGTTCCAGCATAATAATAAAACCGCTGATAAAGTTGTTGAGCAGGTTCTGGGTGCCGAATCCAATACCAATTGCAAAAGCGCCGCCAAGAAAGGTAAGGGCTGTGAGAGGAATATTGACCATGTGCAGGGCAAAGAGAACGATCGATACCAGCATCAGAAAGTAAAGAATCCTGTCGAAAATAGCCCGATCACTTACATCAAGTTTAGTTCGCATGAGAATGCGGTTGGTGGTGAAGCGAGATATGTATTTGGCTAACTGTAGGCCGACCAGGAGAATCACCACTGCAATGATGACTTTCATAACTGTAACTGGTTGGTTGTCAATAACCCAGAGTTCATAATCGAGCACATTGACGAAGTTGGTGCCAATACTCCGCAGAATGTCAAAAAAGTTGATGCTTTTCCGGGTTGCTGTGATTTCGTCAAGAAAACGATTTTCAAAACGGGCCACTGTTTGCAATCTGGCAAGATACTCAACAGTTCTTTCCAGTTCTTTGTTCAGTGCATCAAGCATTGTATTAAGGTTTCGCGCAACTACCGGATCAAGACTCTGTCTGGCGAGCTGGACTTTTACAGAAGTAATCTGCGGTTGCAGATTACTCTGGAAGGTCTGTGCAGTATTGATAAGCCGATTGATATTTTCAATGGCTTGTCTTGTTTCTTTTTCCCAGTTGGAAATTTCTTCGTATCCCGCTTCTTTCTTGATCATCGCATAGCGCCGATGCCAGGTTTCTTCACCAAGGGAGATCAGACGCAGGGAGTTTTCCGTCTGTTCCATGACCTGTTGATACGTATCACGCCAAGCCTGACGCGCATCAAGCCAGGATTTGCTCCTTTCACGTTTCAGTTCGTCGTCAATATTTGTAACGTTGTATTCCTGTTGGGCTTTAAGCCAGGCATTTTCCACATCTTGCTGTTCACTCCCGATGGTTGTCATGAGCGATTTGAGTTTCTGTCGGAAACCGTCGAGCAGTTTCAGGTTTTCCTGAAGATCGTTTTCGTCGTAGGCAAGATGAGATTTGACCCAGTCAACCTGTTGCTGGGTGATTTTTTTCTGTAACTGGGCAACCTGCAGTTCAAGTTTCGTATTATCGTATGCCTGCCGGTAAAGGTCGAGGGTCGCTTCAGCCAGTTCATTCTCCAGGCGGGCTATGGTTATTTCAATTTTCTGGACAGGTGAGTATCCTTTTTCATCTGTCTGACCCTTCTTGTCGGTAAGAAGACGCACCTTCTGCGCGGTGTCGTTTAATGCGTTATGGGCGTCTTCCATGTTTTTCTTATCAATCTGCTGGGTGGCGACAGCGGCATCTTCTCTTTGCTGTGCCTTCTCAAGCTGATCGAGATAGAGATCATAGGTGCTGAGAGAGTATGGAGGCAACTGTGACACCAGCACACCCTGCTGGGATTCTAATTGATCATTCAGGTTTTTTTGTTCTTGAGCCAGAGAGGTCTGTTTAGCAAGTGCAGTAAGTTGCCGTTGATAGGTTGCCTCCAGCTCCTGCAGCAGGTTATTTTTTTTTAGAATTTTTTCAGCAGGGATGTGCAGTTGTCGAGCGAGTTCGTCTATTCTGTCCGATTTGATGTCTGCCAGTAGTTGTTCTGTTTTTTTCAGTTTTTCCTCAATGCTGTTTTGGGGTGTCTGTGCGGCCGTCGTTGCAGGAGGCTCAGTAAAGGCAGTCGATTCCGCAGCGTATCCCGTTTGCATAAATATCAGGAAGGAAAAGTAAAGAACAGATAAGCACAGAGCAATGCAAAGAGATGTTATTCTTCTGAAGGTATTAATGGGTTGGGTGGGATGGTGTTTTTTGGTTGATAACATAATGAGTGACAGTCCCTCCACAAAACCCTAGAAAAATTTTATTCCGTAATGGGATCTGAAAATATGGTCTGTTTCGACATGTTTATCCCACTACGATAACATTATCGAGGATACATTGATGAAACAGCTCTTAGTGTTCAGGTGGATAAGAAATAGATCGACGGAAACGATCAGGGAAAAAGTCGATGGTTTAAAAAACCGCCGCATAATAACACGTTCTGCTATTTCTGGGTATGGAAATGGTGATTTAAAACCATTTTATCCTATTTGTCAGTAATCATCGGCTCCATCGGTTGCAATGTTTTTGCAATATGCTATTGTATAAATATATTTTGTGCAAATGGGTTTGGTTAAGGAGGAAATTTATTAATGGCTGCAATGGTTGAGAGACAATGCTTTGACAAGAATGGGGCAAT
>QKJV01000320.1 GCA_003249165.1 Desulfobulbaceae bacterium
TATTCATCAATATTATGTCGGCCTCGGCGTCAGTTCCTACGAACTGGATTTGTTTGGTCGAGTACGCAGCCTTAAGGATCAGGCGCTGGAACAGTACCTCGCCACCGAGCAAGCGCAGCGCAGTGTACAAATCGGCCTGGTTTCCCAGATTGCCGTTGGTTATTTGACTCTGGCTGCCGACCGGGAGCTGTCACAACTTGCAAAGGAGACCCTGGAGACCCAGCTAGCTTCTTATCGGCTTATTCAGCGACGCTTTGAAATGGGAGTTTCATCCGAACTGGATCTGCGGCAGGCACAGGCCCAGGTGGATACAGCGCGGATGGATGCCTTGCGATTCACAACATTAGTGGCTCAGGATGAAAACAATCTTGATCTTATGGCCGGCACCAAGATTCAATCCGATTTGCTGCCACAGACGCTCGCGGAGACTATAACAGCCGTGCAGGATATCAGCCCCGGCCTGCCATCCGACGTCCTGTTGCGGCGTCCCGATATCATTCAGGCCGAGAACCTGCTTAAGGGATACAATGCCAGCATTGGAGCAGCACGGGCCGCCTTTTTCCCGCGTATCACCCTTGTTGGTTCCATGGGTGTCGGTAGCAACGACCTCTCGACCCTCTTCCAATCCGGTTCAGGGGGCTGGACTTTTGTTCCACAAATTGTTCTTCCGATCTTCGATGCCGGGGCCCGATCAGCGCAACTGAAGGTGGCCGAGGTGGACAGGGATATTGCCATTGCCCAGTATGAAAAAGCTATCCAGACCGCCTTCCGGGAAGTGGCCGACGCTCTCGCTCAACGGGGAACCATTGACGAACAAATAGCGGCGCAGCAGTCGCTCGTCAAGGCAACCGACAAGACATACATCCTTTCCCGGTCACGCTATGAAAAGGGTATAGACAACTATCTCAGCGTTCTAGATGCACAACGTTCTCTCTACAGCGCCCAAAAGCAGATGATTGCCATACGACTTGCTCGGCTCATAAATCAGGTTTCCCTATACAAGGTGCTTGGTGGCGGATGGCAGGAATAAGGAGGGAAAACCAATGAATCAAAGGAATTTACCCCGAAAATTCACAAAACAGGCGGTGAAGTTGTTTTTTCCTGCCTGAACTTGATGATTTTTTCTTTCAAGTCCTTACTACGTTCACGGGCCTGGAAACTATTTTTTAATCTGACCGCCCCACCTCTCCATGCAGGATCATTTAACCTTGGCATACTTTCGGATTCACTTGACAAAACGCTTATTCCGATCATATAGAAAACGGTTTGAAATTTTTAACGGCTGAAGCAAAAGTCGATTTTTCAACGGTTGGGTAAATGCATATGCTGATCATTCAAAAAAAAATTATTAAGGGTTTACAGTCTGTTGTAATTTTTATCTGCATCCTGCTGTCCGGATTATTTATCCCAGGGGAAATTCGTGCAGACTCAAATAATAACCAGGTTCAGCTTCAAGTATTGCAATCCTTAAACATGATTGCGGTCTCTTTGACCCATATCATGAAGTATAATGACAAGGTGGTTCTTGACCAGGAATACAATACCATCATCAATAACTTGAATTTGGGCAATATTCCTGACGCCGACATCATCACATTGCTTCAGGAACTCATGGATTTGCTCACAAGTTCGAAAATACAAGATCATGAAAGGGATTACATCTTGGCTCGCTTTGATAAAAATGTCCAAAACGAGCTTAAAAATAGAGTGAGATCGCGTATTTTCGATACGAATATGATTCTCAACCCTTATGCGGGCGTTTTAACGGCAGTACTTTCTACAGGATCCTTTTATTTTAATTATCGATCCCAGATGGATGCATACGCTAAAGAGAAAGAGGAAGGGAAATGGGCAATTGAAGCAAAAACTATGCAGGATCTCAACAATTTTTACAAAAAGCTGCTGAAATACTCTTGGGAGTTGATGCGGCGTTATAATTTGCCTGATGAATGGAGATTGAATGAAAAACAGCTCAGCGATTATACGGAGATTTTAAAGGAACCCGACCTTGAACGAAGGTATCGTAAATTGGAGCGAATTGAAAACAGTTTCAAAAAATTCCCGCCCTACTGGTATTACCGGGGCCAAGCGGCCCAGGAAATTGGTAAAAATGAAGAAGCGATTGATTGTTTTAACCAGTTTCAACAGATCAATCAGAGGATCTTGAGAAAGGATCCTTATGCGGCCTCCGTTGCCATGTGCAAAACTATGATGAAAGTGGAACAGTCAGATCCTGCCATGCTTAAAAAGGATTTGAATCTGATTGTAGCCAATTCAGATGATGCCGATTGGGGAAATATTCTCTTTGCGGCCCTTCAGTATGGGCGTATGGGAGATCCTGATACGGCGGGTAAGCTGATACTGCGTAATCTGGATAATGGTCATATGGCATTTATCGACTCTCCCGATATGATTCGGTCGGTCGGTCCGGCTTTACTGCTTAATGCTCGAGTCGATGTATTCAATCGCATCATGGATATGGTGCTGAAAAACGATAAAGTGAAAAATTACGATCTGCTGTGGCTCTATGGGCAAATTCGCAACAGTGATATTTTAAAAAAAATACAGCCTGAATTTGACCGCGTGTTGCTGCAGGCATCGGACAAGTCCCTTATCAACCCCCTCAATATTTTTAAGGGCGACAATATTACCCTGTTTTTGCCCACCCGCTGGATGACTGAAAATTCCCTGGTGACGTTGCGTTTAAGGAATGAGGTCGGGGAGAAAGATTTTTATCCTGCCGATGCGGCTGTGATGCCTAATCTCCCGGAAATGACGGTGCTGACCTTTAAAAATGTATTTCCTCTCAAATCTTTTATAAAGAATAAACGTTCTGCGGAGATCTCCATCGCTCTTATTCGCGAAAAGCTTGCGGCGGACAACACTCAAACAGAAGGCTACGATATTGAAATGGTCTTCAAATCCCAAATCATTCGATCCGACGAGCAATTATCCAAGACTATAAAGTATACCAATTATCTCTTCAAAGTTGGCACACCAAGCATCGAAGCTGAAAAAAAGAAGCAGGATTCAGACGACCTGACTGTTTGGTTCAATAAAGAAAAAATCATCCTGAACGGTGAGACTTTTGGGTGGAGCGATGACGGTTTCACTCAAGTTAACAGCGAAGGCAATCTGCCGAGTCCCTCATCCCTGCTGCCCC
>QKJV01000365.1 GCA_003249165.1 Desulfobulbaceae bacterium
GAAGTGGCTGCGAAACATGAGAGATCTTTACCGATTCATGGTTTCAGGTTGCTTAATCGATAAGTAAAGGTTCAAATCGGCGAAGAGGACAGGCAATGCAACGAGGATTTCTTTTTTTACAGAATTCTTTCCCCAGCCGGACGATTAATGCATGATATTCATTATATAATTTGACATCCGGCTCAAGGGTATCCATAAAGAGCTGCTGCATTTCGCCATAATCTGTTTCCGTCCCTATCAGACCATGACGGGTGAGCATGCGGTATGTGTATGTATCTACGACAAAAACAGGCTTTTCTCCTGCGTAAAGGAGAATAGAATCGGCTGTTTCCGGGCCGATTCCCTTCACGGCGAGAAGTTTTTCCCGAAGAGTGCTGGTTTCCCGTCTGAAAAAAACTTCGATATTTTCCGCTGGTTCTTCCTCTTTGATCAGAGCCAGCAGATTTTTCAGTCGTTTTGCTTTCAGGTTAAAATACCCGGAAGGGCGAATTTTGTCTGCAAGCACGGTTTCCGGCAGATTATTCAGCGCAGAAAATGTAAGAAGGTTATCTGTTTTCAGATTCCCTATTGCCCGGCTGACATTGGCCCAATTGGTATTCTGGGTAAGGATTGCTCCAACCAGGATTTCAAGAGGGCTTTCTCCGGGCCACCACTGCTGGGGGCCAAAATGATCAAAGAGAGCTTTGTAGATATCGACAAGAATGGCAGCCACTGTCAATCGGAACGGATGAAAAAAAGGTAAACGAGGACAACGAGCACCACTATGCCGACTCCGGCAACCGGCAGCACTTTGGAAAGCTGTAGTTGACCGTTAATGACAAGTCCTTGAGCATAGCTGGTTCCGGTAAAATACCAGACACCGAGAGCCAGGCCTGTACAGACTATGCTGTTTAAAGCTTGCTTGTAAAACCACCAGCCGAGTTGAGCGATGAAAGGAACAAGAAACCAGGGGTTGGTGAAAAGCCCTTTTACCTCAACATGTCGAATTTGTTCCGGCAGGTTGGTATAGTTTAAAAAATCCATGACAGGCGTTAATATATCAGCCATGGTAGCTCTCCGAAATTTTATTTCTTCTCCACACTGCCGCGATCGGGCTGAGTGGCTTTTTTATAAACCTTAATGGCACAATACGATCCACACATACTGCAGGCATCACCTTTGTAAGAATTCCCTTCTTCACGATAGCGCAATGCCTTGTCAGGATCAAGAGACAATTCGATCTGCCCTTTCCAGTCCAGCCTGTTCCGGCATTTTGCCATGGCGATGTCCTTGTCCATTGCACCTGGGATACCTTTGGCAATATCTGCTGCGTGAGCGGCTATGCGGGAAGCAATTACTCCCTCGCGGACATCATCGGCAGATGGAAGCTTGAGATGCTCGGCAGGGGTAACATAACAGAGATAATCGGCTCCGGCGGCAGCGGCGATGGCTCCGCCTATGGCACCGGTGATATGATCATAACCTGGTGCAATATCGGTTACGAGCGGGCCGAGGACATAAAATGGTGCCCCATGGCAGAGTCGTTTCTGCAGTAGCATATTGGTTTGAATCTGATCCATTGGCATATGCCCGGGACCTTCAATAATAACCTGGACACCCGCTGCCCAGGCACGCTGGGTCAATTCACCTAAATGGATCAGTTCCTGGATCTGTCCCCTGTCCGTAGCATCAGCCAGACAGCCGGGCCGGAGGCCGTCCCCTAGACTGATTGTCACTTCATATTGCCTGAGGATGGCGAGTATTTGATCATAATGCTCATAAAAAGGATTTTCCTTATTATTGTAAGTCATCCATTCAATGGTAAATGATCCCCCGCGACTGACAACTCCCATCAGGCGTTCATGGTTTTTTACTCTGTGAAGAGAGTCTCTGGTCAGGCCGCAATGAATGGTCATAAAGTCAACACCGTCCTGTGCCTGTTGTTCGATGGTTTTGAGCAGCTGGTCAACGCTTACTTCACCGATATCCTTTTTTTGCCGCTCCACGAGATCGGCCACAGTTTGATAAACCGGAACTGTTCCAAGGGGAACGGGACAGCGGGCCAGAATTCCCCTGCGCAGTTCGTTGATGTTTTCTCCCATGCTGAGGTCCATGACCGTGTCCGCCCCTGCTTTCAGGGAAACACAGAGTTTCTCGAGCTCCTGCTCCAAACCAGGCATGTCACGGGAAGCGCCGATGTTGGCATTGACTTTAGTCGTCAGGCCCTTACCGATGGCCATGATTCTTTCAAAATCGTGGTTTTTGTTTTTGGGAATGGCGATGACCCCCTTAGCCACTCCCTCCATCAGTCTCTCTGGAGAAATCCCTTCATTTTTAGCGCATTGTTCAAAAAGCGGGGTAATTGTCCGGCTTATGGCATCTTCTCGTATTGTCATCTATTTTCTCCTTATTGCCAAGGTCGGGGTGTAGTTGCAGGGATCAGAAAGTCCTGCTGTCAGGCAGAGGCCATGAAACCACATGGGTAAGACCGGCAAAACTGGCAGGTTGCGCAGTGCTGATAATACTATAAATCATCCAACGAAAAATTAGAAACAATACCAGCACCAATACTGGGATGCAACTTAAAAAAAGAGAATTGTTCCTGACAGGGAGAGGGTTGACAGTAAGGCATTGATGATTATTTTAGGCTCAAAAATTGTCCACGGATTCACTCCGGGATTTCATCAATCAGATCACATCATAAAATAGCATCATAGAAAAAATCAGTTTAACGGAGTTTGACAATGACAGGAAAAACGGAAACAAAAGAATTTCAGGCCGAAGTAAAAAAGCTGCTCGATATTGTTATTCATTCTCTTTACACGGAAAAAGATATTTTTCTTCGTGAGCTTATTTCGAATGCCGCCGATGCCCTGGAAAAATTCCGTCACCAAAAACTCTTGGAAAAGGAAGTTTTTGATCCTGATGCATCACTGGAAATAAATATCAGTGTTAATGATAAGGAACATATTCTGACCGTAACCGACTCGGGAATCGGTATGACCAGGGATGAACTGGAGCATAATCTCGGCACCATCGCTCACTCAGGTTCCAAGACCTTTCTGAGTGAACTTGAACAGAATGAACAGAAAAATGTTAACCTGATTGGCCAGTTCGGGGTAGGCTTTTACTCTGCTTTCATGGTAGCCAAAAAAGTAAAAGTTCAATCTCGTTCCTATAGTCCGGATGCCGAGGGCTATCAATGGGAGTCCGACGGTACAGGCAGTTTCTCCCTCACCCCGGAAAGCGGACTGCATCGTGGAACCAAAGTGATTATCGAACTCAATGATGACGCCTTTGATTATGCGAATGACTCGACCATCAAACGTATCATTAAGCAGTATTCCAATTTTGTCAGCTTCCCTATCAAGGTTGGCGGTGAGACTGTAAACACCGTTCAGGCTTTGTGGACCAAGAACAAGGACGATATCAAGGCTGAAGAATATAGCGAGTTTTACAAGTTTATCGCCAATGCATTTGACGATCCGCTGTGCTATCTGCATTTCAGCGCCGATGCCCCCCTAGCTATTAACGCCCTGCTATTTGTTCCTGAGGATAACATGGAACTGATGGGCTTCGGTCGCAGCGAACCTGGAGTGAGCCTGTATTGCCAGAAGGTGCTTATTGACCAACACAGCAAGAATATCCTCCCTGAATGGCTGCGTTTTCTTAAAGGGGTGGTTGACAGCGAGGATCTGCCTTTGAATATCTCCCGTCAAGCCTTGCAGGATAATGCTCTGGTCAGCAAGTTAAAAAAGATCATTACCAGCAGATTTCTGAAATTTCTTAAAGATCAGGCAAAGAATGAACCGGAACAGTATGAAAAATTCTGGAAAACATTCGGGCTGTACTTAAAGGAAGGGGCAACCATCGACTATACGCACCGGGCTGATCTCGCCAAACTGCTCCGGTTTGAGTCTTCTAAGTCGGAAAGCGGCAAACTTATTTCACTCGATGATTATGTCGGACGGATGAACGAGGGACAGAACGAGATTTATTACATTAACGGACCGAGCCGCCACGCCATTGAAAAAGGTCCCTATTTCGAGGTTTTCAAACGACGCGATGTGGAGATCATCTATACCCTGGAGCCGATTGATGACTTTGTTTTCAGTCATCTTAACGAGTATGAGGGGAAGAAACTGGTTTCAGCCGATCGGGCTGATCTGAAGTTACCGGAAAAAACAGGGGAGGATGCGGTTGAAAAAGAGACTGAAAAGAGCGAAAAGCTAGACGAGCCTATTGCCCAGACCTTGACAAAGTGGATGAAAGATGTGTTGGGCGAATCGGTCAAGGAGGTTGCCGTTTCCACAAGGCTTGTTGACAGCCCGGCCATGATTGTCAATCCGGAAGGCTTTTTCACAAGCAGCATGGAACGCGTTATGCGGGCGACCAACCAGGAACACAAAATCAGCAGCAAAAATCTGGAAATCAATACCGCTCATCCGCTTATTAAAGGACTTGCAGAGATGCGGGTAGCCGACGAGGATTTCGCTAAGACTATCGTCAAGCAGATATATGACAACGCCATGATTCAGGCAGGGTTGATGATTGAGCCGCGTGACATGGTGGAACGCAGTTATCGGATTCTGGAGCGGGCTGTCGCTAAAAAAGACGGTTGATCCAACTTGAGAAGATAGCGTTTTCTTAATTTAAAAAAGGAGAGAAGGCCTAAACGGTCTTCTCTCTTTTTTTATGCCGTGAAAAAAATTATTGATATTATTAAGAGTTGTTCTCTTGCCTGGTGCTACAATTTTCTACCCCAGGATAAGACATTTTTGTTAATGGCTATGCCGCTTTGTTCCTGAATGAAGTCATGCCCATCATCATGGAAGGGGAGATAGATCAGGGTTGCCTTCACATTGATAAAGCGGATGCCCGGTAACATCGGCAAAATTCTCCTTTTATCAACTGCTGATTTGGCCAGGATAACTTTAAAAAACTGGCGGGCTTCGCGGCAGGCAAGATTTGCCGGATGCCTTGGTTTAATATGACTATCTCCGGGAACAAAATGGAAGAGATGTTGCACTAAAGTCATTCTTGTAGCCGTTTGCAGAAAAATCTCAGGACGTACTTTGAATGCCGGGATAATAAAGCTCATTGGTTTTTTATTGCCTGGCCGGGTGGTGGTGAATTGCTGTTTGGTGGCCATAATAAAATCGGCAAAAGTGCTGATGGCAAGCTCCGGTATTTGCGTAGTCATCTTCCAGAAAGGAAGCCATATCGCCTGACCATCACTGGACTCTCCCTGTTGCCATGTTAATTCCCGAAAACCCTTAGGTAACAGTTCCCATGCAGTATCGCAGTTCGGGCAAATCATTGCTAGACTGTTACTTCCACCCGGCAGGTCCCAGCCGCAATGGGGACATAAGGCGGGAATAAAATCAGGTTGCCATGCATATTGGAAAGGCTTGCTCTTTTCCAGGAATAAGTTGTCACGCGGTGCTTGGCGTAAAGGGGTATTGGTTACCGCATCAAATATCTTGCCTCTTTTCTCGAGTATTGGCAGATAGACAAAACTGAGTGTCTCCCCGATATATGCGCGGTGGAGTAAAGATGAATCGACATGAACGGTCATATCGGCAAGATGCACTGCCCGGGAAAGTATATGCTTTATTTTTATCGTCAGATAAAGAAAGCGTCCGCTGGTCTGCGGACTTGCTCTGTGTAACTGCATTGCCTGGGGTCTATAGCCGAGTGAAAACGGCAAGAGAGGGGATGTGACGCCGAGTTCGGTAGTATCGACAATCCGATGGCTGATATTGGTTGCGTTTACCTGAAAAATCGCGCCTTTGAAACGGAGATAGGGAACATGGTACAGATCTTCTTTTTCTTGATTGATGCTTGGATGGCAGGGCAGAACATACCGGGGTACGGCAGTATTGGTTATGTAATTTTTGACCTTGCAGAAGGGACAGACAACAAGACTGGTCGACTCGTGCAAGTAGACTGGTGCACCACATTGGGGGCAACTCTGCTTTATGGAAAAATCCATTTCATGTCAACCTGTTACCGCAGTGATTACAAAATATTGCCTGTGGAAGATTTTCAATATGACACTCGGGACATTTCAATGCTTTTGGTTTTCGGTCTACCGGATGGCCGCACCGAGAGCAGAATCGTGCATTATGGGCGATATTTTCCCCGCAGTTGGAGCATTGGGCGATGACAACCTGCTGATGTCCGCAATAAGGGCAAAAACGGGCGTCTGTGGGAATATTGTTGTGGCATTCAGGGCAGAAGACAGCGCCTTGTGTATCTCCTGTTCTGTCGAGAGGGGAAGTTTGCAGGCGTGTTTGCGATGGCAATCCTCCAAATAGAGCAGGTACCATCATTCCTAGTCCCATCCCTAAACCGGAACCTGCTTCATGGCTCGTCTCCGCCGCCTTTTCCATGGCCATGGCAGCTTTCATCGTAACAAATTTGTCCATGTCGCGGATTACTGATAAACGGCCTCTGTCGTCAATTGCCGCTTCTACATCAGCCGGGGGAGTAATTGAGGTGATAAAAAGATCTTCCAGTTGGATTCCGAATCGAGTGAAATCCTGCTTGAGCCGTTTTTTCAAGCCTTCAGCGAGGTCTTCAAATCGTCCAGGAAGATTGAGGAGGGAGTCGAGTTCTTCACCGAGATAATCGTTGAAACGGGAGACGATGACCTGCGTGAGGTATTCCTCAATATCTTCAGTTGTGAATTTTCCCATCGTGCCGGCCATGGCATTGATAAAAAGAACAGGTTGCATGATGCGAATATTAAAGATTCCGTGGGCACGTAAGCGGACAAGCCCAAGTTCTTCATCACGGAAGGCCACCGGATTTTTGGTGCCCCATTTGAGATTGGGAAAGATTTTCAGGTTAAGAAAATAAATTTCTGCGCGCAGGGGACTGGTCATTCCCCAAGGTAAGGCAAGAATTTTCGTCAGCAGAGGAATGTTTGCGGTTGTTAGCGTGTGACGTCCCGGACCAAAGGCATCACAAGCCTTCCCTTTATAAAAAAGAACAGCGGCTTGACTTTCGCGGACAATAAGCTGTGCACCGAATTTGATTTCACCGGATCCTGTTTCCGGGATGCGAGACAGCATCTGTGTACCGGTTGCGTCAAGCCATTCGATGACTTCAAGAAAGAATATATTGTTTTTCCCCATGTCTTCTCCTTTTATTCTTGTTTTTATAGGGTATAACGACGGGGTTGAACAAAACAAATTTTTTTATTCATTTGCGAAGCCAATGAATAAAGACTGCAGATATTTTCATCATGCGGGGTCTTTGATATGAGAGAGGGCATGAGTATTGAGGGGGGGTAGAAAAAGGAAAAGTCAGGTTGAAAGCGTTTTTGTTAGCCGCTGGTTGAACAGATTTATAGAACAAAAAGTTTCGATGTCCGAATCAATCTTCATTTCGTAATTTCCATGAGGTCAGGATGATAGCAAGGAGAGGGGCAAGAAAGAATCCTGAGATCAGCATGCTTTTTTTCTGAGTGAGGGGATCCATAAGCATTTTGCTAAGTGATGCGTAAATGCTGTTTTCCAGCTGTATCGGGAGAATGGTGAAGACAAGGAAAACAGCGGAAAGAAGGGCGACCTCAGCAAGCAACATATTTTTAAACAGGGTCTTTATTCCATTCAAGGTTAATCTGACGCCGATCATTCTATCCTGCATCTGGTTCAGGGTGTGGAAAGATTTTTCTACTTGATCAAGCAGATTGACAGCCGCACGATATTCTTTTCCTTCCTGTTTGGCGATCAGACCACGTGTCTCCCGCATGAAATTAGAAATGGAAAGAAGCGTTTTGCGGTAGGTCTTAAAAAGGCCTTTGTATTGATAATCCTGCCAGAAATTCTGGAATTGGAGCAATTTATTTTCAAGATTTTTCTTACGTGTGGCGAATTCAGCTAATTTTGTTTTTCTGATTCGCTGGCAACCGAAAGCATGCCCTTTGGCTCGTTCAAGTACATCAAGAATATCGTAATACGTTTCTCTTTTGTACTGTTTGTGCAGCTCATTGAGCGCTCTGAGGTTCTCTTTATATAAGGGATCATGCTCATCGAACCAGTAACTGAGTTCAGCCATCTCGGCTTCGGCCATGGCCATATTTCTGGCAGCTTCTTTGCGCTGATGCTGCATCTGTTCAATTGCAAGATCATTGATCAAGCCTTGAACGGGAAGAAGCAAAGGATCAAGAAGCGCAGTGATGAATATTTCTTTTTGCCCAACCATGAGTATGCGTAATCTTTTCAGGTCTCCTTCATCAAAACCGTACCGGACATTGAGCTGTATTTTGCGATATTGGCATTCAACATCATAGGAGCTGATTTTAAGGGCATTATTGACTGATTCCTTGGCTTTCCAGTAATCGTCATTTAGTTCATAGTAGCGGGAAAGGAGTAAATGGCTGTAAAGACGTTCCTTTTCTTGTAAAGCGATGTTTTTTGCCTTTTCAAGAAAATGTCCCATATCTTTGTTTCTTCGCTGTTCAAGAGCCCAGAAGGCCAGTCCCACTGCAGCGTAAAAATGTTTACCCCCCTTTTTTTTGCTTTCCCTGGAGAGCATTTCTTCAGCTTGGGCATATTGTCCCACCCGAAGGCAATCAAGTCCTAAATGGAGATTACGGCTATCGATGTTGAGTCTTTCCCCGCTTTCCTGGGCGTTCCATTTGGGATTTAGTGAAAAGGCGATATTGGTTAAAAAGCGCAGCTGGTAAATGCGGGTGAGATCAAGGAATGAAATAAAAACGAGCAATTCCTTATCTTGTCTGATCTTGGCAAAATTGACACCCGCAACGCATTTTTTCATACAGGAGGAATAGTCGGGAAAAATTTGTTTATAAATGGCGTTCAGGTCAGCAAAGGTCAGGTACCCCGTGTGATCTATTCCGCGCAGATCTATCCCGATGTACTTACTTGGACAGTTTGCCGGGGTATGGCTGGTCATTCCACAATAAAAACATTCCTTATGTTTGCCATACACCGGCAAACCCCGATAGGAGAAAAGTTCCACTTTCCGTAAGGAGTTTTTGTCGGTAATAACCATGCGATAGAAACTACTGCCGTCATCCTCGAAGTGGTGCTGCGGAAGGTCCCGACCGGCTGTCAGATTTTCCCAGTTACGCATCAGTGGACGGGTAATATAGATGGATTCCTGCTGCAGCATGTCCCAGGCGCTGGAAGAGTTTTGTCTGATTTGGAGCAATGAATCGTCTTTCTCGATGAGGTGAAGGATAATCTGAACGGGGAGGGGGCCCTCCTGTCCTTCCTGCCAGCCGTGTTTTACCTTAACCAGCTCCAGCCCATCGAGCAGGGAGGCTAAGGCTACAAACGGGTTCACAAAATGAAAAAGCAGCAGTTCATCGCTGCTGTCTCCCTGCTCAAACCCAGATTTGGCCAGCGACTGCCGAATGCCATCAACTAGGGTAAGCCACTTGCTGCCCAGAATTTTTCCACCTTGATAGCTTAGGGTGCGTATTGCCAGGAGTATGTCGTTATTCTCGTTCATTCGTCGGGGGCATTATAGGCATTTATCGAGGATTTTTTTCGCTTCCCCGTTGTCAGGATAGAGGCGCAGTGCGAGGCTCGCCCATTTGTCGGCACGGATTTTCATGTCCATTCCGAGAAAAGCTTCAGCCAGGCTGAGGAGCAGATCAAGATCTTCCCCATATTTTTTCGCGGCTTTCTCAAGGTGAAGGATCGCATCATTAAATGAGCCATTTTTTTGCAGCATGATACCCCATTTTTTATAGAGCAGCAGATTGCCCGGCTGGTCTTTAATAAGTGTCCGATAGCATTTTGTGGCTACCTGAACAAGCTGCTGACCAGCAGCAAGTTCCGCAATATCCTCCAGTATATCAATATCATTTCCATTGTTTTTTAATATGAGCCGAAGAACCTTCTCAACTTCTGCCTTATTGCCTTTTTTGGCAAGAAGTCGGGCGAACTTTATTGCCCTGTCGGCATGTCTGGGACTTATTTCCATGGCCTGAGCAAAAAAACCGATCGCCTTGTCAATCTCTCCTTGCCGGTAGAAAATCTGACCAAGATAATGATACGATGTAACATCCAAACGGTTCGTCTCAATAGCTTTCTGAAAACATTTCAACGCGTTAGCCATTTCATTTGTTTTGAGCATCAGGCGGCCGAGTTCTCGAAAAGGACGTGATGATCTGGGGTTGGCGACCGATGCCTTTTTGGCTTCCTCGATAGCACCGAGGATGTCGCCTTTTTCTTCCAGCTCTCTCGCCTGGCGGAGATGTTTGGTCAATAGATCGGGATTTCGTACCTGTACCAGCAGTTCATCTATTTTATGCTCAAGTGAAGCGGTAACAAATGGTTTGGTCAGATAGGCATCGACATCATGTTCTGCTGCTTCTGCAACAACTTCCTTGTTTGCTTCTGCCGTTATCATGAGGAAGGGGATGTCTCGTAGTTTTTTATGGGAGCGGACGCGGCTCAGCAGCTCAGTTCCTTTCATAAACGGCATGGTATAATCAGCGATGATAAAGTCGATTTTAATTACCTCGCCGGATGTAAGAAATTTCCATGCTTCCCTGCCATTAGGGGCTTCAAAAAGTTCTCTGCCATAGTTGATAAGCTTCAACATGGCGCGGATTGAACGCCGCATGTTATCCTGATCGTCAACAATCAGAAAATTCATAAGTCGCGGTGTGAGTTTTTCTTGTTCTACGGACATGATAAAGCCCCTTTATTTAATAGGGAGTTCAAAGAAAAATCGGCTACCCTTGCCTTCCGCGCTTTGTACGCCTATCCGGCCTTTATGAAGTTCCACAGCCAGTTTGCAGAAGTGAAGCCCCAGTCCTGTTCCTACCAGAGCATCCTGCTTGGTTGAAATTCGTGCGTATTTGTCAAAAATGTATTCCCGTTGCGCTGCCGGGATTCCGGGCCCCTGGTCCTCGACAAAAAACTCCAAATGTTTTTTGTCTTTTTTTTGAAAGCCAATGGTAATGTCCGTGCCAGGCTTCGTATAGCTGAGACTGTTGGTCAAAAGATTCTGCAGGACACGGAGAATAAGTGTTCGGTCAATGTAAATAACCGGGCAATCTGCTTGATTATCAAGTTGCAGACGTAGCTCGACCCGTTTGATCCGGGCAAGACCCTTAATGCTGGAAAGTGCTTCATGGAGCAAGCTGCAGCAATCGGTTTCTTCGTAAAGGAGTTGCTGTTTCCCGTCAGCTATTTTGTCTGTAGTAACGAGATTGGAAACCATTCGTACTGCCCGATCGCAGCCCATCTGGGCTGATTCAAGAAATTCTCTGTTCTCTTCGTTTATGTTGTAGGAAAGGATGTCAAGATTTGCAACCACTTCAGACAGTGGCGTTTTCAAATCGTGCATCAGCATGCGGTTCAGGTAAGATCGCATTTCTTCCTGACGTCGCAGCTCTTTGTTTCGTTTTTTGAGCGTATTACGCTGGGCTGTGATTTTTGTGTGCAGTTTTTCCTGAAGAAAAGTCCAGAAAATAAAACTGCTGAAATAGAGCAGAAAGCTTATATCTTCTTGCAGGAGGTCTTTGGTCCCGGATTTATCAGTGGCATTAATAATGCCTATTACCTTGTTTTTATATATGACAGGCGCGCAAAGGAGGGAATTTTTTTTGTATGATCCCTCTCTTTTGGCAAAGCGGTGATCTTTGTCGATGTCGGAAACAAAAAGGGGTGAGCCATTTCTCGCCACCCAGGAAGCAACGGAATCATCATGTATTGATTGTCTCTGCCCGATAATTCCCGGACGGCTGGCGGCGCGGACAATGAGCATGTTTTGTTCAAGCACCATGAGAGAACCCTGCTCCACGCCAAGATAGTCAAGCAGTACCCGAAGAACCCTGTCCATGGTTCGGGAGTGCCTCTGTTTCCTGGTATTCATCA
>QKJV01000275.1 GCA_003249165.1 Desulfobulbaceae bacterium
TTGCCGTCCGGAATCTCGCACAATACAACGCTGCCATCGGCCAGCCCTGCCAAAATCTGCTTTCCATCCTGATTAAATGCAAGCGACAGAATAGAGCTTTTTCCAAAAAGAACCTCAAACTGCTCTCCAGTTTTTAAACAACGGAACAGGACAGCACCGTTTTCCTGCCCAACGGCAAGAAAGAACTGGCCGGAGGCAAGAGCGGTTATACGTTTCGGCGCTTCGATAAGCAGAACACTCCTTTTTTTTGCGCCAATACTGTGTACGTAAACATCCGTATCGGAAGAGACAGAAAAGACAAGCTTTCGCCCGGCAAGACCGGCCAGAAAGGATATGGGGCCGTTATCGGCAGCCGGAAATGTCGCCATTCTCTGCACGGTTGTTAATGACTTTTTTTTCCCTTCCGGGATAAGCTGTTCATATATTTTATAATAAAATTTATCCTTCTTGAACCTCTCATTACTCCAGCTGACCAACAACGTATCATAACACTCGGTCAATCGTCTGTTCTGCATAAGAGCCAGGATGTTGTGATGGACGGAGCGACGCAACTGGGCGTCCCGAAATATCTCCATGGGAGACCGTGGGAAACAGAGCTGTAGCTGAGGTTCCTTGTTTCTTCCTTTTTTTTGTGCCTCCTTGTCTCGCTCAATATGCGAGGCAATCTCCTTTTCAAGGCGGTCGAATAAGGAAAGCTTCGGAAATCTTTTCTTGCTTGCCTCAATACAGCGTAAAAGTCGTATAGGACTTTCCGGGCTTTTACACCACTGCAGCATATACATGTTATAAAGTGCTTCGGGCATTGAATCATTAATTTCAAGGGTACGGTCAAGACAGGAAGCCGCTTCTTCAAATTTGCCCAGTTCAGCCAAAGAAACCGCTCTATTGTTCATATTCTCGGCACGCATGTCAATTTTTCCCATAACGGCATAAGGACATGAAACCTGAAAAAGATCCACATAAACCCTGTTCAAAGCCTCTCTCAATGCAACAAAATCCTGAAACCTGTTTTCCGGATGATACGCGACACTTTTTTTCAAAATGGCTTTCAGCTGTTCCGGCAAAATGTTTTCTGGGTTAGCAGGTTCCGGTTCCGGGCAATTTTCCTGGGTATTATTTTTATAAGGCCTTTTCCCACAAAAAATCATCCACATGCAGAGACCAAAGGAATAAACATCAGTCCTCCTATCCACTCTATGAGCATCTCTGAGTTGTTCGGGCGAAGCATAGTTCGGTGTCCCGCGAAAACCAACCGTTGAATTTTTATTCTTCCCTTTTTTCAAGGAGATATCTTCATCTTGTGATTTTTCGTTGATAAGCCTTAAAATCCCGAAATCCGTTATTTTTACCAGGCCGTCTTTTGAAAGGAGAATATTCTGCGGCTTGATATCACGATGGATATATCCTTTTGAATGGGTATATTCCATGCCGTTACAAAACTGAATGACGATGGAAAGTGCGGTTCGCATATCCTGGCACCGTCCACGGTTAATCCACTCTTCAAGCGTTCCACCTGCCACATATTCGATAAAAATATGGGGTATGCCGGCAATTGATTTAACGTAGTAACAGGATGCGATATTGGGGTGCAGACCGAGACTTATCCAACTGTTTGCTTCTCGAACAATTCGCAGTAAACCCTCACGATTTGCCCATACCTCCGATTTAGGAGCCTTGATTGCCATCCATATGCCCCAGGTGAGATGCTGGGCAATATAGACCTTGCCCATAGCACCGCCATAAATGCGATCAATTCGATAACGCTCTTCAACTATCTCCCCCGGCAGCCAGTTTTGATTATGGATGGCACACGAACCGAAAGGCTCATCCATAACAACAGTAGCTTCCTCAGTAGCATCCTCGGACATAACGACTTCCGCCGGCCGGTACTCTGTTCTTCTTTTACCTGCTTTTTTAAAAAAACGTGTCAGCATGATTTTCCTGCAACCACATTTACCATTGCTGGATAAGTCGGAAAAATGTCCCCGGAAGAAAGTGGAAAAAAGGAACAATTGAATTGAAAGGTTGGGAAATAGTTGTTTGTTTAATACTCTCTGGAAGCCATTGCGTAAGGCAGATTACGCTGAATAGTCGGCACTATGCGAATTTTATTCAAAGCGAATCTGTACTCCACGAATTTCAATGATATCCCCTTTGAGCAATTCCTGCTCTTCGCGGAGCGTTTCACCGTTGACATAAGTTTTGGCCCAGCTCCGCTGAGGCACAAGGTAAAACTTTTTATCCCGATTAATGAGGTAACATTGGGCCCTGGCAACAAACCAGCCGGATATACGTAATTCACAATTCATATCCTTGCCGATTTTCAGACTGCTGCGACCGAACAGAGGAATCTCTCTTGGAGTAGCATTTCCCTTAATGACGGTCAGATTATAAAGCGCCCTCCCCCTGTCCTTACCTTTCTCAGCGGTAGCGCCAAAACGGTTGCTGAGAGTTGTAAAAACGGTTTTATCGCCGTAATCCTTGGCTGAAGCACTCTGTGAAGCAAACCTTACATCTTTTAATGACTCGGCAGGAAGAAGAAGAAACTTGCCGATTTCTATAACATCATCATCAAAAAGCTGAACGCAGGAATCAATCTTCCTACCGTTCACCATGGTTCCGTTCAGACTACCGAGATCCTCCAGAAAATAAACACCGTTTCTTTTTTCAAAAGCCGTATGTTTGCGTGAAATTGCCGTATTATCGAGAACAACATCCGCATCGGAATTTCTGCCGATAATCAGCCTGTCCCCGTCCTCGATGGCAAATTGTTTAACAACTTTGTCATGCAGTTTTATTGCCCACACAGACATATATCACTCCGTTGACGATATGTAAGAAAGAGACTTTTACCAGTACCGCGAAATCAGACAATTAAGCAATTCACTAATTACTATGTCATACAATTCGTCAAATGTCATTTTTCCAATTTACCTTTAAGCTAATATTTCCTTTTAAAAAGGTATTGCTCAACTTGTTGAAAAGAAGCCCCATAGGCAGCCAGCGATTCCGCTTTTCCTCTTATCGAATATATCTGCTGAGTGAAATATGCTGAAGCACCTTTAAGTTGCTGAAATGTTTGTTCCCCGAGAATAATATCGATTTTCTGACGGGATGTTATCTCCTGCAACCTGAAAGCAATGTTGACCACATC
>QKJV01000392.1 GCA_003249165.1 Desulfobulbaceae bacterium
ATGCAGGGATAAAATAACGTTAATTTCGCATCCGTATTGTCCATGTTGTGGTATTCCTTTCCCTGCTGGAGAAAACCATCTTTGCGGTGTATGCCTGAAAAAAAAATGGTATTTCGATAAAGCACGGTCAATAATTACCTATAATAAAACGGCGGCTAAGGCCATAATGGGATTGAAATTTGGTGGCAGAAAAGCAGGTTTGCAGACATTTTCCAAGCTGAAAGAGCAAAGCAGCCCGTGTGAAGATCTTGTAATACCTGACTGTATAATCGCTGTACCTCTCCATGAAAATCGTCTGAAAAATCGTGGTTACAATCAATCATTGCTTCTTGCCGGAGTTTTTTATCCGGGAAAAAAGCACATAATAAAGAAAACGATCATCCAACGCAGCCGAGACACCATTCCACAGACTGGACTGGATGGAATATCACGGCGAAAAAATATGAAAAATGCCTTTGTTGTGAAAAATAACCGAGATGTATTCGGGAAAAAAATCATTCTTGTAGATGATGTGTTCACTACAGGAACGACGATCAACGAATGTGCCCGTGTATTAAAGCTGGCAGGAGCTGATCGGGTAGATGTTTTGACATTGGCCAGAGTGATAAAGAATTGGTAACAATCCCACCCAGATAGAAATATTACATTCCGTTAAGTTTTGCTGCATATTGACGGACACCTGAAACAATATAATGTGCAATTGATTCAAGATACCGATCATCCTGCAGCCTGCATACCTCTTCCGGATTTGTGAGAAATGCTATTTCCGTCAAAATGGCAGGCATCTGCGCACCAATCAACACGATAAATGGTGCTTTTTTAATTCCAAGGTTTTTTACAGGGTATTTTTTATTGAGTCCAGTGACCAGTTCTCCTTGGACACAGCTTGCCAGTCTTGATGATTCCTCAATTTTACTGTTCTGCATCAGATCCTGCAGTATTTTCTGCAAATCACTGATCTGGCTCGATGAGGCGGCATTTTCACGGGCAGCGGCATTCATCTCTTCCCTGCTTGTTGCCAGACTGAGAAAATAGGTTTCCACCCCACGCGCCTGGTTGTTAGGGGCTGAATTAGCATGGATTGAGACAAATAAATCCGCTTCTTTGGTGTTTGCGATGGCGGTTCGTTCTTCAAGAGGGATAAAGATATCTCTATCTCGCGTGAGCAAGACTTTAAAAGCAGTCTCCTTTTGCAGAATTGCCGCCACCTTTTTTGCTACTTTCAAAACAATATCTTTTTCCTGTAAGCCATTCAGGCCTATAGCACCGGGATCTTTCCCGCCATGTCCCGGGTCGATAACTATGGTCTTTACACCAAGGCCAAACTGTTCAGCCAAGGTTGGAAGTTTTTCTTTAAATTGCGGTTTACTGCCGCCTGTAACATCTATAACTACACGGAAAGGGTCTTCCATGGTAAAAATTTTGTAATCTGAAACCGAATCCGTATCAAGCACTACCCTTACCGTATTTTTATCAAACTGAGCCCCCCGGACCTGTTTCAACAGACCGTCACGGATGGGTATGGGATTCTGAAAGGTAGGAGCTATACGACTGTTGTAAAGATCAATGTAAAGACGTCTGGGCAACTCACCGTCAGCTTTGAGAAAAGCTTCCTTGAATTGAACTGGAACAGATGGTTCTATAACCACCCTTGTGTAATTTTTTGTCGACCAGTAGCGAATTGGCTGGCTGAGATAGGCCATAGGCCGCTCGACGGTGCTGGGTTGTTCTTTCTTGGTCTTGGTAAAGATATCTGAACTTGCGTTTGCATCTTTTGTATTTATATTCCGCAGCATAAAGGCAGCCGATTCCGCCATGTCACCACTGGGATAAACTGCTATTATTCTGGCAAATACTTTTTTTGCTTTTTTTACGTTTTTTTTCTTTTTCAGAGATATGTTTCCCAGATTAAAAAGGGCGTCGTCAGCCAGCGCATCTTTTGGGAAAAGATCGGCAAGGTCTTCATAATAACCTACCGCCTCTGTTATATAATGCGCATCCTGAAAGCGATCATACATTTCCTCATACATCTTACCAAGAGTGAACAGGGCGAGAGGAGCCTTACTGTGAGAGGGAGACCTATGATAACTCATTTTCAATGATTGCACACTTTGCAACCATCTGTCCCGGTTTGTCTCTCCTTGGTTAAAAGTCAGGTTGTTGAACTTGTATGTTGCCATGTCAAACCTTTTGTTTTGGGCATCGGGTGTACTCTGAGCTAAGACCCGTTCAGGACCCAAAAATGAGGAAAAGACAATAATCAGGAAAAAAATGGAGAGGAAAACAAAGAAGTTACGCATCTTTTTTCAGTTCATACAGAATATGAAGAGCATCGATAGGGGTTAAACGATCCGGTTCTATTTCTTTTATTTTTTTTCTCAGAGGGTCCTCCTCGGGGGAGAAGAGACCACGCTGGCCCTGATTTTTGGCCTTTGTTTTTTTGCCTGGAGCAATGCGGGGTTTCCCTTCGCTGTTAAATTCCCCTTTTTCGATGTTGTGGAGTAATTCGTGGGCTCTTTCAACAACACGTTTCGGCACCCCGGCAAGCGCCGCCACCTGAATTCCGTAACTCTTGCTCGTTCCTCCCGGCAGCAGTTTATGTAAAAAAATAATGCTGTCGTTCCATTCCCGCACTGCTATATTAAAATTTTTGATCCGGTTGTTGGTAACGGCAAGTTCGGTCAGTTCATGATAGTGGGTGGCAAAAATGGTTTTCACTCCTTTGCCGTTTTTGTTGACGAGATCCTCTGTAACTGCCCAGGCAATTGCAAGTCCGTCGAAGGTGCTGGTACCTCTCCCTATCTCATCGAGCACAACCAGGCTTTTTTCTGTAACATTGTTTAAAATATTGGCCGTTTCATTCATTTCAACCATGAATGTTGATTGACCGTGGCGCAGGTCATCCATTGCCCCTACTCTGGTAAAAATGCGGTCCACGATGCCGATGCGGGCCTCTTGGGCCGGAACGAAACTCCCCATCTGACACAATAGGACAATAAGGGCAGTTTGTCTAAGAACGGTTGATTTGCCGGCCATATTAGGGCCAGTGACAATAAGGACTTCCTGGCTTGTCTGATCCAAATGTACATCGTTAGGGACAAAACGGCCGCTTGGAAGAGATCTTTCAATAACCGGATGACGTCCTT
>QKJV01000047.1 GCA_003249165.1 Desulfobulbaceae bacterium
ACAAAAAATATGATGCGGCGATTCGCCTGTACCAGGTAATTGGTTGATGGCCATGTTTCTCCTTGCGGCAAAAAGAAGATACGATCTGAAATGGAGGAAGCATTGATAATGGAGTCCAAAAAGTGAATATTACCATCGAAATGAATAAAAATCGGGACTATTTTCGACTCTTTTTTGTCTATTATACTTCTTATTTTGTCCAGGACCGCAGTCATTTCCAAAGAGCTGTTTTCAAGGTATGCAAAACCTTTTGTAGTATCGATATTCAGTTCAATTCCTACCCAGTCATTGGATTCCACAAAATTCCACAAACGGTTATTGGAGAAATCATTTTCGCTGATTTGGGCAATCAGATAAGTATTGTCTACAAATTCAGATGCCCGAATTTGAGTACTCAAAAGCAGACTCATCCAAACAAAAATTGTCCACCAAAAACAGCTTGTTTTAATCATCCCTGAATTAAGAAATTCCTTAATTTGCTATTATTTTTCCTCCAAATATATCAAAAATGACTGGAATGAAAATATTTCACAAGAAAAGTTGATTTTTTATAAGATATTTTATCTCAATATTTTGCATTGAAAATTAATATTAAATTAAGAGTTGTTTAAGCAGTAAATGCAGCGTTGGTTAAGGTTGTGCTAATTGTGCGCTTGTATATTGTGCGTTCAATTCTAATACAGGATGACAGATAAGACGATCAAACGGAGGCATTACCTTATTTTTACAGCAGGAGGATTAAGTGTTATCCTGTTTATTTTGCTCTTCAACAAAACTGTTGAATATACTTCAACCAACGAATTTTGTAATAGTTGCCATGTTCATACACATGCCGAAGCTAGTTGGAGGTTGTCTGTTCATAACAATACATCAAGCGGAGTTTCTGTAAATTGCGTAGACTGTCACTTGCCGCCGGAAGATCAGCCGGCGCATTTTCTTACCCGAAAAGCATATCACGGCGTTCATGATCTTTATGTATACCTTGCAAAAAATACGGAAGAAATTGATTGGGAAGCAAAGCGATCAAATGAGGCAGCCAAACGATTTGTTTACGAAGACGGTTGTTTAAAATGTCATACAAACCTGTTCCCTGCCACCCTGAGTGCACAGGGAGGACAACAGCATTTAAAATACATTCGTAATCCTCAAAACAGCTCTTGTTTGCAGTGCCATCACGAAATGGGGCATTACCGTGGAGAAAATGCAGGTTTCGGGACTGAAGAGGACAACGCAGCTCCCAAGGAAATATTCAAAGAACTAACTGTTGTACAGGATTTTAAAACCTTTGAGGAAAAGATTCCGGGAACAGACGTTTCGTTTAAAATGGTTGCTGTTCCGGGCGGAAAATTTAAAATGGGAAGTCCGCAGGAAGAGCCTTATCATCGTAAAGATGAAGAGCCTGTACGTGAAGTTGCAGTTGATAGTTTTTGGATGGCAGAAATAGAAGTTTCGTGGGACGAATATCTGGCATTCTTCTCGGCAACCAGTTCACAGGGAAGAAAAGAGGCTGTAGAGGTGGATGAAGAAACCGATGGGGTTTCAGGCGCAACTCCTCCATGGGGGGCACCCGATCAGGGATGGGGAAAAGGAAGCCGTCCTGCCATAACGATGAGTCACCATGCCGCAGAAACATATTGTCGGTGGTTAAGCCAGGTAACAGGGAGGAAATACCGTTTGCCAACCGAGGCCGAGTGGGAATATGCCGCGCGTGGAGGAACTCAGAACCCATATTTCTTTGAAGGTTCTCCAAAAGATTACGAGGCTGATGGTTTTCTTAAAAAATTGCTTGGTGCGAATACTGAATTATTCGACAAATATGTGATTTGGGAAGGAAATAGTCCCGGAAAAACACAACAACCCGATGCAGTGGAGGCCAATCCTTTTGGCTTAAAAAATATGCTTGGAAATGTGGCTGAATTCTGTCTTGATTATTATGATCCATCTGTGTATGGGAAGTATCCCAAAGGCGTAGTTTATAATCCGAGAGGACCGCGAAGCGGAAGTGAGCATGTAGTTCGCGGAGGCTCGTTTAAAAATACACCCAAAGATTTAAGGCTTGCACGACGCGATTTTACCAGAACAACCGACTGGCTGGTGACTGATCCGCAAATTCCGAAAAGTATCTGGTGGTACTCTGATGTTAAAAGCGTTGGATTTAGGGTGATTTGCGAGTATCATGCCGAAGAATTAAAAAACACTGAAAAATAAAAAGATCAACCATGGATAAGAATCAACTATCACGAAGGAATTTTCTTGGAAAGTCGGCCATCATTGGAGCTGCCGGCGTAATTGGGATGAGCGCACTGAGCTCTTGTTCCGGGAAAGCAAAAACGGTTGATTATGAATTTCCTCCTTTACCGGATCAGGCACCTGACGGGAAGCCGTTAAAAGCAGGTCTGGTTGGTTGTGGAAACCGAGGAACAGGCGCGGCACTTAACTTTCTGGCGGCTGGCAATGATTTACATTTGGTTGCATTAGCTGATGTTTTTGAAGATAAAGTGTGGGATTGCCGGAATAAGTTAATGAAGCAACGCGTTGAAGTTCCGGAGCAGAATTGTTTTTGGGGTTTTGATGCCTACAAAGAATTAATGGCGCTTGATTTGGACGTTGTAATTCTGGCTACTCCGCCACATTTCAGGCCGATGCATTTTGATGCGGCTGTTCAGGCAAAAAAGAATGTATTCCTCGAAAAACCTGTGTGTGTTGATCCGGTTGGTGCCCGCCAGATTATGGCGACTGCGAAAAAAGCGGAGAACCTTGGATTAACCGTTATAACAGGAACACAGCGACGTCATCAGCGTGATTATCTGGAAACCTACAAGCAGGTTGCTGGAGGCGCGATTGGCGATCTGGTTGCAGCAAAGGCTTTCTGGATGCAATCGCATGTTTGGTTCCGTACGCGCGAAGAAGGTTGGAGTGATATGGAATACATGTTACGCAACTGGAATAATTTCTGCTGGCTTTGTGGCGATCATATCCTGGATACACATGTTCACAATATCGATATCATAAACTGGTTTATGGGAAAACATCCGGAAGAGGCGGTCGGTTTTGGGGGCCGCGCTCACCGGTTGACCGGCGACCAGTATGACTTCTTTTCCATTGATTTTGACTATGGAAACGGAGTATTCTCTCATAGTTTTTCC
>QKJV01000288.1 GCA_003249165.1 Desulfobulbaceae bacterium
TGGGCTTTATGGACTTTCTAAAGAGCTTCGAGAAAATAAAATGGCGGAGAGAGAGGGATTCGAACCCTCGGTAGAGTTTTACCCCTACACTCGCTTAGCAGGCGAGCACCATCGGCCTCTCGGTCATCTCTCCATTATCTATGCTAAAAAAATGGCGGAGGAAGTAGGATTCGAACCCACGGAACTTTCGTTCAACGGTTTTCAAGACCGCCGCCTTAAACCACTCGGCCATTCCTCCTTTTAATTTGACCCGTTATTTACCATTTCAAATTTTTGATGTCAACTTTAGAAGTTCTTTGATTTCTGAAGAATGGAAAATTTAGTTTAGTTTTTATTGGATTTTCGGCTAAAAATACCATTACGATTGTTTTCGAGGCGATTACAGATCATTTATAATGGCAACCGCATCCTTGAGTTTCTCGATAGCAAAGATAGAAAGTCCGGGAATTTTTTCTCGGGGGCAATTTGCTTTTGGAACAATGGCACGCCGAAATCCGTGTTTAACCGCCTCTTTGAGCCGTTCCCGCCCATTAGGAACAGGCCGTATTTCTCCGGCCAGGCCAATTTCTCCAAAAATAATCAGATCATTAGGGAGAGGATGATCATGGAGGCTCGATGTTATGGCCAGGATAATAGCCAAATCTGCTGCTGTTTCATTAATTTTGACGCCCCCAACAACATTTGCGAAGACATCATGGGTGTAGGTAACGATGCCGCAATGACGATGAAGCACGGCAAGCAGCATTATCAGGCGGTTCAGTTCGATGCCAACCGTTATTCGTCTGGGACTTTCCCCGTGGCTTTCATCGACGAGTGCTTGTGCTTCGACAAGGAGAGGACGACTGCCTTCCCAGATAACCATGACGGCACTTCCCGGTACAGGGTCAGCAAGTCTACTGAGAAATATGGCCGAAGGATTGCGAATTTCCTTAAGACCACTTTCCGTCATGGCAAAAACACCCAGCTCGTTTACCGCACCAAATCTGTTTTTTACTGAACGCATGACGCGGAACCTGCTGTCGCTGTTTCCTTCAAAATAACAGACAACATCAATAATGTGCTCAAGAACTCGTGGCCCGGCAAGATCGCCTGATTTTGTAACATGGCCAACAAGAAATACCGCTATATTATGTTGCTTGGCAAAATGAGTAAGAAGAGCTGCGGATTCCCGGACCTGAGGGACACTCCCAGGGGCAGAGCTGAACATTTCAGTATGCATGGTCTGGATAGAATCAATGACCATGATTTGGGGCTGTACCTGCAGCGCGGTGGCGCAGATATTTTCGACTTTTGTTTCTGCCATGAGCAAGAGGTGCTTGTCTGGCAGGCGAAGTCTGCGCGCCCGCATGGCTATCTGCTGCGGAGATTCTTCACCTGTAACATATAAAACTTTCATCTCTTCGCTAAGCTGACAGCAAACCTGCAGCAGACAGGTACTTTTTCCGACGCCGGGATCTCCCCCGAGCAGAACCACTGAGCCGCGAACGAGTCCACCACCGAGCACTCGATCGAATTCGGACAAGCCGGTATTAATCCTTGGTGTATTTGAAAAGGTTACCTGCGAAATGGGTTGTATCTGAGAGATTTCCCCGCTGAAACCATGGTAGGTGGCAGAGGGGGGAGGTTGTTGTTCCCTGAGGGTGTTCCACTCGTGGCATTCAGGACACTGTCCGGACCATTTGCGAAAAATCGAACCGCAACTGTCGCAGGCAAAGAGTGTTTTCGCTTTGCCTTCTTTCATTTCAGGTTTTTAAATTCTTTTTCAAGCGCACTTAATTTTTTTTTATAATAGCGTAGACATTTTTTAATGTATCGTCCCCGTTGCCAGCTGGAATCGACGTTCCCTTTTTCAATAGGGGCATCTTTACAGGCGAGAAGGTGCAGGGCTGGAGACAGACGTTCATTACTCAAACAAGCTATCTTGCTTTCATAATAAAGCTTATACGTCTGGATTCTGGCCAGCTCTTTGCTTTTTTCTGCTTTGCTCTGTGTCGAAAATTCTCTCATGTGTCACCTAGATCATATTATAAGTTAAGCAAAAAAAAAGCCAATGCTAAATTTCTTTGTTAACGCTGTAAATTCTGGAGAAAAAGGTAATTATTTCGGGGAAGTTTTTGAGAAGAATTTTTACGGAATGGTTGTTAGAGGATAGTATAAAGCGCTGTAACTTTTGTTTTATTTCACGGAAGAGGCTGGATAGAATAATTGACGAAAATTTCGCCAGTTTCTGTACCGCAGTATATTTATGGAAGATATATTAATTTTTGACCATGCGTTTCAAGTTTGCTCCATTTTATGAATTATCCGGTTATCAAGCGTTGTGCAAAGCCGATAATCGGCATAAGTATTTTTTGGAGGAAACCGGTATAGAAAAGGGCGAGAAGTATAAGAAAGCCGAAGGGCTCAAGGCGGGCGAAGGAAGCAGCCTGCCGGGGAGGCAGTATTCCCATGAGAACTTTACTGCCATCAAGGGGGGGAATCGGCAGCAGGTTGAAGACTGCAAGTATAAGATTGATCCATATGCTCGCACCTATCATCTGAAAAAGAGGAATAAGGATAAATTTAGGCATAAAGGCGGCAATGAGAGAGAGAAGCTCGGCGGCCAGTGCACTTGCTATCGCGGTCAGGAGATTTGCCGCAGGTCCTGCCAAGGAAACCCAAATCATATCCTTCAGAGGATTTTTGAAATAGCGAGGATTGACCGGGACAGGTTTGGCCCAGCCGATTTTCATGATAATGAAAGCCAGAATGCCAAATGGGTCAAGATGTTTTAAAGGGTTGAGAGTCAACCTGCCTAGATTATGAGCGGTCGGGTCGCCGAGACGATAGGCAACCATCCCATGGCTGTATTCATGGATTGTAAGTGCAAACAAAAAAGGAGGCGCGAGTATGATGATCTGCTGAATGAGGTTCATTAATTATCCTAAAATTATCAGTTATCCTTTTGTGCCTGAGGGGAGAGGGGGTATTCTGTTTCGAGGAAGTGGTACTCATCCTCTCTGGTTTGCAGCACTCCATCAAGTTTTTTTTCTAGAAGGTGATTAAGTATTGTCTGAAACTGCGGTCCGGGACGATAGCCTATCTTTTTTAAATCTTCCCCTCGCAGGTAAGTCTTTGTGTGACGTAACTGCGTCACATAAAAAGAGACCGCCTGTTTGCCGGTTTTGTTCCGGCAAAGGGCCATGACATAAAGCAGTCCTTCATGGGTGAGCCCCTTGAAAAGCCAGTAGATTTCACTTGGGCAAAGATGGGCGCGCCTTTCCAGGATACGGACAACCCGTTTTGCCTCGACCTTTTCCCTGATCAGGGTATACGTGTATTTTTCCGACACCTCGAATTTTTTGCAGAAAGCATGCATCGCCCTTGTCTGTATTCGCGACATCAGGGCCTGCAGGTAAACAATCCATGGTTGGCAATCGTCGGCAAGGTAAAGAAGTTTGTGCCACGAAAGGGCGCGTTGGGCTTCTTCAAGAATTTGGGTCAAAGGTGCATCAAGCAACAGGGAATGATGCAAAAATTTAAGTAGATCGAACTGGGCCATGCGTTGGATTGCCGGCAAGGGATTAGGTTCGGAGAGGATGAGTTGTATTTCATGAAAAAAGCGGCGTCCCAGTTTCCGATCGAAAAGATTTCTTTTTACAGCGTTTTTCAGCTGTTTTTCCGTCAATTTTCCCAGGGTGAAACCCATCCGCTGTTCAAGCCGGATGGCTCGGAAGATACGTGTCGGATCTTCGACAAAGCTTAAATTGTGGATAATACGAATCTGTCGGTCTTTGAGATCATTCTGGCAGTTGAAGAAATCGACGAGAATGCCGAATTTCTCAGGATTAAGGTCGATAGCCATGGCATTGATGGTGAAATCCCGACGAAAGAGATCCAGTTTTATTGAGCTCAACTCGACAACCGGCATTGCTGCCGGGTATTCATAATATTCAAGTCTGGCAGTCGCGATATCGATTTTAAAGCCATTAGGCAGCTTGACCATGGCGGTATTGAATTTAATATGGGTACGAACGGTTCCCCGCAACTCTTCCGCAAGTTTTTTTGCGAATGTGATGCCGTCTCCTTCGATAACAATATCAAGATCATAGTTTTCAATGTGTAATAACAGGTCGCGAACAAAGCCACCAACAGCATAAGCGGTAAAATGGTTTTGCCGCGCTACTTCACCGATAGTTTGCAGCAGAATGATCATATCCCGTTTAAGAGACTGGGCGAGCAGATTGGTCAGGTTTCTGTTGCGTTCGATCGAAGGTTGGTTCTGGGTTGTGTTGAGACTGGGGAGATAGGCCGGATCGTTAACAAGGAGATTGAAAAGATCCGTTCGGGTAATAACTCCGACTAGGTTCACGTCTTCAATAATTGGAATAAAACGCTGCCGATGTTCGATGATAAGCTCCTGAATATCTCCCAGGGATGCGGACGGCGGTAAAGTTGCAAATTCAGTGGTCATGAATTCCGTGACCGGGAGATGTCCGAGATTATGATAAATTGCCTTGCTCGCATCGCGGCGTGAAAAAAGCCCCAGAATTTTTTCGTTTTTCATAATGGGCAATACGGTAATCCCGTAACGGATCAGAAGATCGTTGGCTTCAGCCGTTGAAAGATCCGGATTTGCCGAGATTATCGGAAATGACATCAGTTCCCGGGCTTTGCTGGCAGGCCGGACATGTTTGTGGAGAAGGCGGATCAGTTTTTCTTCCGCTTCAACGAGGGTCATGTCACTGATCGTCGCGGCGGCGGCTGAGGCATGTCCCCCACCGTTAAATTCCATGGCGACCTTTCCGACGTTGACTTCGGGAATTCTACTGCGCGCAATCAGGTAAATACGTTCACCCATGCTTGCCAGCGCAAAAAGGACATCAAGATTTTCCATACTCATGAACTGCCGGACAATGAGGGAAAAGTCGTCTATATATTCGCTGCAGGCAATCCGGCTGACAGTAATGGGAACGGATTGGATGGTATAGGTTGTCGCAGATTTAATCAGTTCGTTGAGTAACGAGATGTCGTAACTGGTCATCTCATGGATAATATATTGCGAGACGGTATTGAGATCTGCTCCGGACTCGAGCAGCCAGGCCATGGCATGCAGATCGGCAGGGGTTGTCGTGCTGAAAGTAAAGGAGCCGGTGTCTTCATATTCCGCCAGAGCAAGCAGTGTTGCTTCCTCCTTTGTTATCTTGACCCCACGTTGCTGGAAAATTTCAATAAAAACAGTGGCTGTGGAGCCGACAGGCTTCACTACTTCCACATGTCCTTGTATGTCCCCTGGCGCGTCTGGGTGGTGGTCGTAGAGATGAATTTCTATGCCGGGATTTTCCAGACAAGCTGCAAAACTGCCGATTCGGGATGCTTGTCTGGTGTCGACAACTATCAGTTTGGTAATTTTTTTCAGGTCTATATTTTTCAACCGCTGGAAGTCATATATCATCAGCGACTGGACAAAAAATTTACGCAGATTTTTTTCCTGTGAGCCTGAAAAGGCAAGAATTGCCTCTGGATATAATTTTTTGGCGGCAATCATTGAGGCCATGCTGTCAAAATCAGCATTTAAATGTGTAGTTATAACTTCCATTGTGCGTCATGCGCCTATTTTTATAATTACGGTGTTGTTTGTTGAAGTGAAAAAAGCATGGGAGAAAAATGGCTTTATTTTTTTCTGGTGCTGCGGGGATGAAATTTTTGATGAATTGCCTTTAAACGACTGTTGTCCACGTGGGTATATATTTGTGTTGTCGAAATGTCCGCATGACCGAGCATGAGTTGTACCGATCTGAGATCCGCTCCATGAGAAAGAAGATGGGTTGCAAAGGAATGACGCAGCATGTGGGGGCTGATCTTTTTTTTTATCCCTGTTTTTATAGCTGTTTCCTGGATAATCTGCCAGAAACGGAGCCTGGTCATGGTTGTCCCGCGAGCGGTTACGAAAAGGGCAGGACTTTTCTTGTGGCCAAGGAGTTTTCCTCTGCTGTCCTGGAGATATACCAGAAGTTTTTCCTTGGCCTCCTCACCAAAAGGAACAAGGCGTTCCTTTGATCCCTTGCCAAGAACTCTGACAAAACCCGCATTAATGTTAAGAGCCATCAAAGGAAGCTTGACCAGTTCCGAAACCCGCATACCGGTGGCGTAAAGAAGATGCAGCATGGCAGTATTCCGGATAGTGAGAGGTGTCTGCTCTCCCTGACCGGCAAGAAGAACGTCTATCTCGGCTACAGAGAGGTTATCAGGCAAGCTGCGGCGGCTTTTTGGAATTTCCAGGATATTTGTTGGGTCATGATCAATGATCTTTTCAGTCAGAAGAAAACGAAAAAAACTCCTGAGACAGGAGAGACGCCTGGCATTACTGCGATTCGTGATCCCTTTTTCCTTGCTGAATGAAAAATAGTCCCTGATATGGTTTGTTTCTGTCTGCTTCAGTGAAATTTTTTTTTCAGCCAGATATGAAGAAAAAGACTCTAGATCAGCCTGATATGAACTGATAGTATTTTCCGAAAGTCTTTTCTCGGCGGCAAGATAATAAAGAAACAGGTCCTGGCAGTGTCTGAATTCTGCGGCAGGTATGCTGCCAGGAGACCTGTTCGTTAAGGATGGAGCAGTGCGTGTTGAAGGATTAAGGTTTCCCCGTTTTTGTCTCATCCAAGGAATAAAGGATTACCCTTCGCGTTCAATGCGGTACATGACTTTGCGAAGTTTCCGCTTAGCTTCAGCCTGTTTTCTCCGTTTTCTTACGCTCGGTTTCTCATAATGTTCGCGGCGTTTCAGCTCTTTTTTAATGCCGTCAAGCTGCAATTTTTTCTTCAACTGACGGATAGCGTATTCGATGTCTCCTCGTACCTCAACCTCAATCATGGTAACTCCGAAAAAAAGTAATATGTTGGAATGGGTGGTGAAAAACCCTTATACAGTGGTTCCCTAAAAAACAAAAATTTATAATCCACCACCAGTTGCTTTGTCAATCGTTTTTTGTCATATTGTCCCGCTCTCTATCGAGGAGGAAACATTTTTCCTGGATTAAGAATGTTGTTCGGATCAAAGAAGGTTTTGATGCCGTGCATGACATCTATACTCGCCTGGTCAAGTTCAAGAGAGACATAGGGAGCCTTGGTAATACCTATCCCGTGTTCGCCGGAAAGCGTGCCGCCTAGTTTGACAACCTGCTCAAACAGGGCCCTGGTTGCGATTTCCGCGTTATAGGTTTCAGTTTCGTCATTTTTATCAAGCATGATGTTGACATGGATGTTGCCGTCCCCTGCATGGCCGAAGGTGAAGATAATCAAATTCAGCTCAGCTGCCAGTTTTTCGACGAAAAGAACTAATTCGGGGATTTTGCTGCGTGGCACAACTACATCCTCGCCTATTTTGTGTGGTTTCAGGGCGAAGGCTGCAGGGGACACAGAGCGGCGTGCTGTCCACAAAGCGTCAATTTCATCTTTATTTGCGGCCTGCATAACGGTTAGCTGATCATTTTTTCCCGCAAAAAATTGCTGCAGGGCCTCTCCTTGAATTGTAACCGATGGGATGTCCCCGTCCACTTCGATCAACAGGAGCGCCTGGATTTTATCATTTACTGTAAAGGGAAGCTTATCCCGCACGATACCAATTGCTGTGCGGTCCATGAACTCGAGGGTGCAGGGGCGATGTTGCGCTAAGATTTCCGCGACAAGAACTGTTGCTTCCGAGATACTTCGACAGAGTACGAGAAAGGTTTTTTTGGCACGGGGCAGTGGAATAATCTTGACGGTGATTTTAGTTATGACGCCAAGTGTTCCTTCTGAGCCGATGAACAGCCGCGTGAGATCATAACCAACCACTCCTTTGGCTGTCCTGACTCCTGTTTTTATAATGCGTCCGTCTGGCAGCACCACCTCAAGACCGAGGACATAATCCCTGGTAACACCGTATTTTACCGCGCTTGGACCACCGGCACACTCGGCGACGTTCCCGCCCATGGTGCAGAATTTCAGGCTGGCCGGATCAGGTGGATAATACAGGCCCTTCCGTGCGAGTGCTGTACGCAGATCTCCGGTGATGACACCTGGTTCGACCACGGCAATCTGGTTGATCTCGTCGATTTCCAGGATGCGGTTCAGACGACTCATGGCAAGAACAATCCCGCCGGTAACGGGGAGGGCTCCTCCTGTCATCCCGCTTCCTGCCCCACGAGGCACCACTGGAAATAAGGCGGAGTTGGCCAGTTCCATAATTTTACTTATTTCTGATGGGTTTGTCGGGAAAACCACTGCTTCCGGTAGGAACTCTTTTGCCGTCCCATCATATGAGTAACAAAGAAGTTCTTCCGGGGAGGTTGTTATCTGGTTTTTGCCGACAATGCGAGTAAGCTGGCTTATAATTTCACGTTTCATGACCTTGATAATGTATAGTGGAAAATGTAATATGCAAGCCTAAACAGAATTCCAATCAGTTAATGAGGCTCTATATGAAGAATAAACTTCGGGTTGCCCTGCTTGCCGGTGGGAAATCCGGTGAACGTGAGGTTTCGCTTGCCGGTGCAAAAGGGGTACTGGCAGCGCTGGATAAAGAAAAATATGATGTGCGAAAGTATGATCCATCTGTAGATCTTGAACGTCTGGCAGCTGATGCGAAAGATCTTGACGTGGCGTTCATCCTGTTGCATGGGCCTTTGGGTGAGGATGGCTCGGTTCAGGGTTTTCTTGATCTGCTTGGTTTGCCCTATCAGGGGGCGGGAGTCCTGGGAAGCGCTTTGGCCATGAATAAGAACCTTGCTAAAATACTCTATAGAGAAGCCGGTTTACGGGTTGCTGACTGGCTGATGGCCTCTCCTGCAGATATTGACAAACCGGAAAATCTTTCGTCCCGGTTGCGATTTCCTTTAGTTGTTAAGCCAGTCGGGCAGGGGTCGAGTCTGGGTATGAGTGTAGCCGCTGACGATCAGGCGCTTTCCAAAGGACTGCAAAAGGCGTTTGAGTATGGCGTCGAGGTTATGGTAGAGGAATATATCCATGGCCGGGAAGTTACCGGCGGGGTGCTCGGAAATCATGATTTGCAGGCCCTGCCGTTGGTGGAAATTATTCCGGGAGCTGAGTATCAGTTTTTTGACTATGAGGCAAAATACAAAACCGGAGCAACAAAGGAGATATGTCCGGCGGATCTGCCCGAAGAAATTGCCCAGGTTGCGCGTGACTCGGCCGTCCGTGCACACCGTGTTCTGGGTTTAAGGGGTTACAGCCGGACTGATATGATAGTTTCAGGTAAGGGAGAGGTTTTTGTGATCGAAACCAATACAATTCCCGGAATGACGCCAACCAGTCTTCTGCCTCAGGCTGCCCAGGCTGCGGGGTATACCTTTCCCCATTTACTTGACCTGCTTATTGAATTGGCACTTGAGCCGAAATAGCGTTTTTCGATAGATATTGTATTAAGAAGCAGACCTCAATAAATAAGAGAGTCAGAGCGGGCTTTACTGACTCTCTTACTTAACACGAGGTAACATTTTTCGGGCTCGGTCAAACAGGCTGATCATCAGCCGAAACGATTTTGGAAGTAGGGGGCAAGAACGGCGGGCAGCTTAATGGTGCCGTCTTCCTGCTGGCAGTTTTCGTAAATTGCCGCCAGAGTTCGCCCGACCGCCAGTCCGCTGCCGTTTAGGGTATGGAGGAGAGCGCTTTTATTCTCTCCTTTTGGCCGGTAACGCATTCCCCCGCGTCGGGCCTGAAAATCAAGAAAGTTGCTGCAGGATGAGATTTCCCGGTACTTGTTTTGGGCCGGCATCCACACTTCAATGTCGTAGGTTTTGGTGGCGGAAAAACCTACATCTCCAGTACAAAGGACTACCACTCTGTAAGGAAGTTCCAGCAGTTGCAGGACTTCTTCCGCATCGGCGAGCAGGAATTCGAGTTCTGCATCGGATGTCTCCGGCGTTGTGAATTTGACCAGTTCAACCTTGTCAAACTGGTGCTGGCGAATAAGGCCCTTGGTGTCTTTGCCGTAAGAGCCGGCCTCTGAGCGAAAGCACGGGGTGTAAGCGCAGTATTTAATGGGGAGATCATCGGCGTTTAATGTTGCGTCACGATGAATGTTGGTGACGGGCACCTCGGCAGTCGGAATAAGGTAAAGATCCCAGCCGTGTGTTTTAAAAAGGTCTTCTTCAAACTTCGGAAGTTGTCCTGTCGCCGTAAGCGATGCACTGTTGACCAGAAATGGAGGCAGTACCTCCTGATACCCATGTTTCTGGGTGTGAAGATCCAGCATGAAATTGATCAAGGCACGTTCAAGTCTTGATGCAAAACCTTTCAACAGGGCAAAACGGGCACCAGATATGTTTGCCGCCGTTTTAAAATCAATGGTGCCGTCGGCTTCTCCGAGCTCCCAGTGGGCTCTAACCGGGAAAGGGAAATCCCGGGGCGTTCCCCATCTCTTTATTTCGACATTGTCGTTGTCATCCTTGCCGACAGGGAGGGAATCATGACAGAGATTCGGAATTCCCATGACAATCTGTTGGAGATCCTGTTCGGTTACGGAAAGAGTTTCTTCAATTTCTTTTATTCTCTCGTTAACGGTACGCATCTCTAAAATGAGCGATTCTGCGTCGGCCTGCTTTTTTTTCAGAATGGCAATTTCTTGAGATACGGTTTTCCTGCGGTTACGCAGTTCTTCGACCTCTGAGAGGAGTTCACGCCGCCTGCGATCTATTTCTATGAATTCATCTATGCGGCTGTTGGTAACACCTCGAAGTCTTATTTTTTCTTTTACCAGGTCGATATTTTCACGGATGAAGCGGAGTTCGAGCATTTTTCATTTATCCTTTTTTACGGCTTTTTTTGATGGCCATTGCGGCGAAATCACGAAAAAGTACCAGAGCTTTGATGCGCTCTTTATTAAGTTTTGGCCTTCCAGCCTTGCGATCCATATATAGCAGGGCAATGGGCTTGTTGTTTATTACTATTGGAGAAAGGTAAATAGTTCTTCCCTTGACAAGATAATGGAGATTTTCGGGAAAGGCTCCCGGGGAATCAGTCACCGCGGCTACCCCTTTACATTGTTTCATGGCTTTGGGGATAATTTGATGGGTGTTGGCAAGAGGTTGTTCAAAATTTGCGATATCCGTAACATCTATGTCGCCAAGACCATAACGTCCTATCAGTGAAATTTTCGTCGCTTGAATGCTTACGACACAGAGAATCACCCTGTCAAATCCAATGCCTCTGTATATAGCCTCCAGCAGATTTGCATAAAATTCATTGAGTTGAAAAGGACCCATCAGGGTTTCGGCCATCTCTTTGACGAAATCGTTGATGGATTTGCCACTGAGCGGCAGTTCGTTCAGTTCTTCATTTTCAGGGGAATGTTTTTGCTCTTTGTCGGAAATTTTTTGTTCTTCTGCTGTAACACGTTGCTGTTTGGCTTCTTTTTCCAGTTTCGTATGAATTTTCAGTTTGGAAAGTCCATAGCGAATTGATGAGGAAAGGTCCTGGGATGTTTCTACCCCTTTATCGAGTAACACCAGAGCTTGGTCGCGGTTGATGGCAATTATTTCCCTGTAGCGTGCTAGCAGTTCGGTCGTATCTTCTTCGTTGCAGACGTGGTCGACATAACGGTTGCTGAAATCGGCGAAATTTTGCAGATATCCATCCGTGTCATAGATGTTTTTCGGTTTCCCGGGGTTTGTGTTCATGGAAATGATGACTTTGTTGGAAAGATTCCAGAATTTAGCAATTTCCTGACCAAACTCGGCAAAAGTTAAATTTTCTAGGAGTTGCCGTGACGCGATGTCTTCCGGAAGCCCCAGCG
>QKJV01000450.1 GCA_003249165.1 Desulfobulbaceae bacterium
AATACGCGAGATCAAGCTGGGCACTCTCCACTGCTGCCCTGTCCGCCGCAATCGCGGCAGCACGTGTTACCTCACTGGTTTTAATCTGATCGAACTCTTCTTCGGAAACATATCCTTTATCCACTACCGCACTGTAACGATTCACCTGTTTGCGGGCATTTTCCTGCTCGGCCAGATCTTTAGCGAGGTTTGCTTCCATCTCCTTAAGTTTTGCTTTATACGGCCTAGGATCAATGGAGAAAAGAAGATCTCCTTTTTTTACCTTGCCTCCCTCCTTAAAATGAACCTTCTGCAATTCCCCTGTAATCTGCGATTTGATGGCCACTGTGGTATAAGCTTCAACATTTCCTACGGCTTGTAAAAGTACCGGCATCGTTTTGCGCTCGGCTAATGCAATGGTTATTGGAACAGCATTTTTTTTCTGTTTCCCGGCGCTTTTCCCTTTTTCCGCCCCACTGCCGGCACACCCTGCCAGCAAAATGACTATCGTTGTCATTAATCCGCAGATTGTACTACGCCAATTTCTCATCATAAAGCGACTCATGGAAGAATCCTCAAAAATCCTGCAATAATTTCTTCTGTTATCAGTGAGTTACGCCATTGTCCAGTCGCATTACGCGAATATAATCATCCCGCTCAGCATCGCATCCGGAGTCCTTGTCATATACCTGCCACCCTCCACCGAGCGCCTTATACAATGCAATAATATGAAGAAAAACTCGATACTTGCTCTGAATTAACTGATCCTGAGATAAAATAAGTGATCTTCGACTGTCCAGAACGTTAAAGAAATCAACTAATCCTGCCTTATACATATCGTCGGCTATCATCATCGCCTGCTGGTTGGCAACGACTGTCTCTTCAAGAGACTTTCTTGTCTTCTTCTCACGGTCATATGCGACGAGAGCGTTTTCAACTTCTTCCAATGCAGTAAGCACCTGCTGCTGATAACCCAGTAAAGCCTGATCCTGTTGCGCTCTCCGCTCGGCTATACCTGCGCGAATACGACCTGCATCAAAAATTGACCAGTTCAGTGAGGGGCCGATTGTCCAATATCGGCTGCCATTGGTTACCAGATTGGAAAAATTGTTACTTTGCAAACCAATGAGTGCAGAAAGGGAAAAAGTGGGAAAAAGCTCGGCCGTTGCGACGCCTATGGCGGCGGTTGCACCGGCCAGTTGCCGCTCGGCACGCCGAATATCCGGCCGACGGCGCAGCAGTTCAGAAGGCAGATCAATCGGCACCTCAACCGGCTGGGACAGCCTGGTTCCCTGTCCCTCCATTTCGTCAATCAATGCGGACGGAGCCATTCCGGCGAGGACTGCAAGACGATGAGCACCTGATCTGACCGCCGCTTCGAGAATAGGGATCTCTGATTCGGCCGCGGCAAGCAGAGCTTTCGCCCGTGCTAAATCCAACCTGCTGCTCAGGCCGATGGCAAACCTGCCCTGTATCATCTCCAATGTCTGTTGTAAAACAGCAATATTATCATGAGCCAGGGCAATGCGATGCTGATTGCCACGCAATTCGAAATAGTTTCCAGCAACCTCAGACAGCAAGGTAACCAGAACATCTCTGCGATTTTCTTCTGCAACGGCGGTATCAGCGTCAGCTGCTTCAAGAGCACGCCGAATTTTGCCAAACAGATCAATTTCCCAGCCTGCGTCAAATCCTGCCTGAAACAGATCATTCGGGCCGATTGAACTGCTGCCCGTACTTGAGCTTGCGTTTTGACTCCGCCGACTACGCGAATACATCCCTGACGAGCCTACACCCAACCAGGCATCAGCTCCGGTCATAGTGCGACGAGCTCGGGCTTCAAGAATACGTGATTCGGCTATTTTCAGATTTTTATTTGCTGATACTGCTCGGCTTATCAGATCATCAAGCTCAGTATCATCGAACAGAGTCCACCAGGAGGAAAGAGGAGAGGAGGTTGAAACAACAACCCCTTCTGACTCCTCATGCCATTTCTCCGGCATGTCAATCTGGGGAGGATCATAATCGGGCCCTACGACACAGGCGCTCAATACAAGCCCGAACAAGGAGAGGAAAAGGCAAAAAATTATTTTGTTAGACATCACATGTTCTTGCTCATCTTCAAAGGAACCGTAGCGTATGCCGCATCTGATTTCAGCATTTTAGCTTCCTGGCACCTTACGCTGGTTTCACCTAAACTTCCGGGATACATTACGATAATATCGATAAAACAAGGGCTATTGTGTGGAATAATACCCGCCACTCAGATATGTGGCCAATACAGAAAAACTCTCGTGTCCTGCCAATGATAAAAAAACGAAGGTCATACTCATGCTCTCTGGATAAACAATATAAACTGAATTTTTTATTCCGACAGCATGTTTCATCTACATACTTGTAAAGATTGTATCAGTATCTCAGGTTTTTAAAGAGGCACTGAATGCAATAGCGCCGAATTAACAAAAACACGTATTACTCCCGCCCCAAAAAAAACAATTTTAATTCATTAGACTGATTTTTTGATAAAATGAATTAAAATTAATAGTTAAGAAGGTATCAACCCCGACATAAAAACGAGCTAGCAATGCAAGGAATTCTGTGAAAACTTTTTTCTCATTTCTCCAAAATTACTGGAAGTTTTACCCCTAAATCCCTGCCAGGGCTGTCTTCGTAGGCATGGCTAACCGTTGTTGAGAACCGGATGAAACAAAAACAAATCCGGTAAACGATCAGACAAAATGGAAAAGGTGGGTGGTCGACAAAATCAATCCGGATCAGATCAAGAAAATCTTAATCAAAAAAATGGGCCCGGGAGATGCCGTTCCAGCAAATTGAAATAATGATCGGCTAAAGTTGCATTTGCTTGATAAAACGGCAAGGTAAACAGAAAAACTGTTCGCCAAGATGAGTTTCCTGCCCGCTCGTTAACTGCGTATCCCGGAATTTTTCGTTTGGAAAACGGGCGAGATCTAATATCTCATTAAAAAAGGAGGTTCTATGCTTACACGACGACGCTTTCTTGGTTTTAGTGCTGCGGGAATGCTTGCAGTAGCTGCAGGTTGCAGACCAGCAGCTTTCTATACATCATCAAATCAGGAAGAATTATCTTCAAATATAGATCCATTACTGGCAGACAAGG
>QKJV01000266.1 GCA_003249165.1 Desulfobulbaceae bacterium
CTTATCATGTCATAAGCCATCAAGGGGAATGGTACGTCATCGCGTTGTGTCACACTCGCAGAGATTTACGAACATTCGCCCTGTCGCGGATAAAGAGCGGTCGACTTACCGGGCAATATTTTTCTATTCCCCAAGATTTTAATTTCAACCGTATTGCAGAAGATCATTTCGGCATTCAATGGAGCGATAAAAATTACAATGTCAAAATATGGTTTTCCGCCACGGCAGCCCCTCTCATCCGAGAAAGAATATGGCATGAAGGACAAATAATTCATGAAAACAAAGATAAAAGCATTATTATGGAATTCTCTGTCAGCCATCTGCTGGAGGTCAAAAGATGGGTACTATCCTGGGGCGCAATGGCATGCGTGAAGGAACCTCAATCACTTGTCGATGAGATCACCAATGAAATAAACCAGTTATTTGAAGGGTACGGAGACACTTATGAACAAAGAGATTATCAGGCTGGTTGAAACAGACATTACCACATTAGCAGTCGATGCCATTGTCAACGCAGCTAACAGCTCCCTGTTGGGAGGCGGTGGAGTTGATGGCGCAATTCACCGTGCCGCCGGACCGGAATTACTGGCAGAATGCCGGACACTTAATGGATGCCGGACTGGCGAGGCAAAAATCACTCGTGGCTACAAACTCCCTGCCAGATTTGTCATCCATACAGTCGGGCCTATCTGGCGCGGCGGGAACCACAATGAAGCAGAACTGCTCCGTAATTGTTATCGGAATACCTTCGCGATAGTCAAGTCATATGAATTTCAAACCATTGCTTTTCCCGCTATCAGTACCGGGGCATACGGCTTTCCAACAGACAAAGCTGCAGAAATTGCTGTTCATGAAGCCCTCTTTGCCGCACAGAAAATTCCGTCTTTGAAGGAAGTCATTTTTACCTGCTTCAACATTGATACGAAGAAAGCTTATGAGGCTGCCCTGCAATGACAAATAATTATGTTGCCGATCCAAAATTAATTGAATGGATGAAGGATATCCGCAGAACAATTCACCAGTATCCGGAACTTGCTTTTCGAGAATTCAATACTGCAGCTTATCTCTCCCGCAAGCTCGATGAACTCGATATTCCTCATACAAAAGGAATTGCCGGGACAGGCATTCGGGCCGTTATCGGTAAAAAAGAACAGGGCATGAAATCTGTCGCACTCCGTGCCGATATGGATGCGCTTCCCATCACGGAAAAAACAGGTCTGCCTTTCTCCTCAAAAAATAACGGGGTCATGCATGCATGCGGGCATGATGGCCATATGGCCATGCTTCTCGGTGCGGCTGCAATGTTGAAAAAACACACGAACCTTCCGGGACAAGTCATCCTTCTTTTTCAGCCGGCTGAAGAGGATGATGGTGGGGCAGAAAAAATGATTGCGGAAGGCGTGTTGGAGGGGGTAGATGGCATTTTCGGTGGCCATATTGAGCGCCATTTCAAAGTAGGTGAAATTTCCGTACAACCCGGCCTTATCTGTGCCTTTACCGATGAATTCAGGATTACCATTTGCGGTCCGGGAGGCCACGCGGCTAAGCCACATGAAAGCCCTGACTGTATCGTTGCCGCATCATATTTGATAACATGCATACAGACTCTCGTTTCCCGAGAAACAAACCCGGTTTATCCGGCGGTTGTCACCATCGGTAAAATATGCGGAGGATCAGCCGCAAACGTCATTGCCGACCGGATTACCCTCGAAGGGACAATACGCTCAACACATCAAGAGGTCAGGGAAAAAATAATAACATCCCTTAAAAGAATGGTGAAAAGTATTGGCGAGTTGTATGTCACAGAGACAGAACTGATCTTTACATCCGCTTATCCACCGGTCATTAACAATTCTCTTCTTGCCGGGATCGCCCAAAAAGCAGCAGTTCAGACCGTAGGGGAAAGTGGGGTTACAGGTCAGCCTTATCCAAGCCTTGGCGGTGAGGACTTTTCATTTTTTCTCAAACATATCCCGGGCTGTTTTGTCCGTTTCGGCGGGGAACGCGAAGATCTGCCTCATGCCAACGCTCACAGCCCTATATTTGATTTCGATGAAAGGGTACTGCCAATCGGCGCCGAATTTTTTGTCCGTTGCGCCTTTCTCTTTCTCCAGCAGACAGACAAAACATGACTTTAGCGGCAGAGGGATACGATTGTCTCAATATGATGGGTCTGGGGAAACATGTCCACCATTTTTATCTTTTCAATCATATACCCTTCTTTTATGAAAATCTGCAGATCACGGCAGAGAGTCGCTGGATCGCAAGAAATATAGATCACTTTTGTAATCCCCAGTTCAACCAGCGACGGGATGACTGCCGCACAGCCCTCCCTTGGTGGATCAAGCAGAGCTATATCAAATCTCTTTTTACCCGCAACAAGAGTTTGTGCCCCATCAACGGCCGATTTCTGGAAAAAAGTACAATTCTCAAGCCCGTTTAATTCGGCATTACGTATTGCGCTCCGAATAGCTGATCGTTGCAGGTCCATGCCGACAACTGATTCAACTCGTCGGGCAAGAGGCAGGGAAAAATTCCCCATTCCGCAAAAAAGATCGAGCACCCTACTATTTGTTTCAGTTTCTGCCCACTTTACAACATGAGCAATGAGTTGTTCATTCTGTTCTGCGTTAACCTGACAGAAACCGCCTGGTTCAATTGTCATATGCAGGTTGCTGCCCTCAGGCAAAGCATGGGAAAAATGAAGCAAAAAGTCTTTCTCCGGCAGCTGAGTCCCATAAACCAAATCAATGAATGCACCCTTAACGAGGATAACTATCCCTTTTATTCCGGCTCCTTCCTTTGCAATTTCGTCAATACACTTTCTTTCCGCTGGTCTGGGTTTTCGGGATAAATGCAGCATTATTGTAACAGATCCTTCAACTGGACTTAATAACAGCTCAACTGAATCTATTATCCCAGCAAGCTTGTCAAATCCTGGAGACCCTGGAAGATAATCAAGTACTTCATTAATTTCTTCTCTGGCCAACAGGCACTTTTTGATCGGCTGCACCTCATGGGATTGGTTGCGATGAAAACCAAGGTTTCCGTTTCTCCCCATATGCAACCTGATCCGCTGGCGATAGTGAAAGGACAACGGTGAAG